>JBBQMV010000125.1:0-7547 GCA_038329315.1 Bdellovibrionia bacterium
TCGGCTCTCACGGCCTTTCTCGCGGGAGCGGGGTTTACCGTGGGGAGCCCCGTTTTTCGGGGGTTCTTCCCCCGGAAGGATTCGGAACGGGAAACGGAACTCGGGTACGCCCGGGCGACGCCGTTCGCGGCGATTTATGTCTGGTTCGAGAGTCCTGAGCGGGTCGAAGAGGCGATCGCATTCCTCGCCGAGCGAGTCCCCGAGGCCCGCGGCGTGGCCGCGAAAGAAATGACGAAGCTGCACGAGCGTTTCTACAGTGGTTGTTTAAAGGATTTAGCTTCGCATATCCGAAGCGCCAGCGCCGCCGGTGAAATCCGCGGCGAGTGGGTGATCGGGGTTTCGTGCGAAGCCGCGGCACCGGTAGACGATGGGATTCCGTCGGAATGGCCGAAAGCCTTAAGATGCCTTCTCAATTCCGGCATTTCCGCCTCTAGCGCGGCTCGCGAGGTGAGTCAGGCTTTTGGCATTTCGCGAAACCTCGTCTACACGCGCGCCGTAGAAATGGCGAAGTCGCGCGAGTAGCGCGCAATTGCGGAAAATTCTAAAAAATATTTTAACGACCCGTTGACCCGGTCCACGAAACTTCTTCATACTAAGAGTGTGGTTGTGGATGAATCCAAGGATGGATTCGGGGAGAAAAATTCAAACTCTCGCGGGCCTCAGTGACGTCAGGATGACTATCACTGAGGCTGTTTTTTTTCCGGCAAGGAAGCTGGATCCCTGAAAGGGAATTGCAAATGGATGTGCGAAAAACCACCCCAAGGAAATCGATAACGAATTCTAATCCGGCGAGCGCCGCAGCTTCGAGCGCCGTTAGCGCTTCGGCCGCGAATGCCGAGATAGTAAACGCGCTCGGCTTGATCGGTACTTTCTCGAACGCTCTGCTCATTCTGACTGACCGTGAATCGATTCGCACGCTGATGGCGGGCACCGTTAAGCGGATTCTCGGCGTCGAATCCGCGCACGTCTTTTATAATGCCGCCGAATCGGCCGAAGCTTCCGTTCGCCGCGTTTTCGAAACGGGCGAAGTCTGGATCCGGAACCGAGTCGAAGGGGATGCCGAAGTCGCCGTCGCCGTTCGCGGCGCGTCCGGTGTTCTCGCCGTGATTCGAATCGCCGAACGGACTGACTGGACTCCGTTCACCACGTCCGATATCTCGGTGCTCGATTCACTCGGCTCGCAGTTCGGCCTTCGCTTGGAAAATCTCCGGCTCGTCGCCGAGCTTACGCGTCATCAGGCCAGCTCCGTGCAGGCCCTCGCCGCCGCGATCGAAGTGAAGGATCGTTATACCTCCGGTCACACGAAGCGCGTGGGCGCGTACGCCGATGCGATCGTCGACCAACTCCCGATCATCGACAGCGAAAAGGAAAAGATCCGCCTGGCGGGCGTGCTCCATGACATCGGGAAGATCGGCGTGCCGGACCGAATTCTTTTGAAGCCAGGTACGTTGACCGAGTCCGAGTGGGAAGAGATGCGCCGCCATACCGAAGCGGGCTTCGATATCGTTAGCCGGGTGGCCGGGCTTGAAGAGATCGCCGAAATTCTTCGGCACCATCACGAGCGTTTCGACGGCAGCGGATATCCGCGCGGTCTGCGCGGGGACGAAATTCCGTTCGCTTCGCGCGTGATCGCAGTCGCGGATACCTTCGATGCGATCGTGACCGATCGACCGTATCGCCCGGCAATGGCGCCTTCCGAGGCCCGGTCGATCATTCTGAGTCACGCGGGAACACATTTCGATCCGGTGGTCGTGGCCGCTTTCGATGCCGCTTTCGACGATTTGGAAGCCTCGGCGTTGGCCGGTATTTAACACTGCGCTTCATCGCGAGTGGCGCGGTAGCTTCAGGCCATCCTATGGCATGGTTTGATGACCTAAAGACGCCGCGCATTAAGTCGCAAGTTTCTGAACGCACTTCGAAAGTCCCGGAAGGCCTTTGGATCAAGTGCGGCTCGTGCGGAGAAATTCTCCAGACGAAACTGCTCCGCGAGCTCCTCCAGGTTTGTAACGAGTGCGGTCACCATTTTCGGATGAGCGCCGCCGATCGCATCGCGATGCTGACCGACGAAGGGACGTTCGACGAATACGCCGAAGACCTCGTGTCGACCGACCCGCTCGAGTTCGACGATTTGAAGCCTTACAAGACCCGGCTGCACTCCGCGGCCGTCTCGACGGGCGTGAAAGATGCCGCCGTCGTCGGAAAAGCGAAGCTCGACGGCCTTCCGTTCCATCTCGGCGTTTTCGAATTTAAGTTCATGGGCGGCTCGATGGGTGTCGTCGTCGGCGAAAAAATCACGCGCCTTTTCGAACAGGCGCTCGAAGAAAGACTCCCGGCCATCACGATCTCCGCCAGTGGGGGGGCTCGGATGCAAGAGGGGATTCTTTCGCTCATGCAAATGGCAAAAACCTCGTCGATCGTCGAGAAAATGCGCCAAGAAGGAATTCCGTTTCTCTCGATCCTGACCGATCCGACCACCGGCGGAGTCGCCGCGAGTTTCTCGATGCTCGGTGATCTCGTCATCGCCGAACCGAACGCGCTCATCGGTTTCGCGGGTCCGCGCGTGATTCAGCAAACGCTTCGCCAGGCGCTCCCTCCCGATTGTCAGCGCAGCGAATTTCTCATGAAGCACGGATTCGTCGATCGGATCGTGCATCGGAAAGACCTTGCCAGAGAAGTCCGTGAGTGGATGTTACGTCTCGGGTTCCGAACTTGCCGGTTTCCGGCGTCGGTCCTCGCCCCGAGGAAAGCTTGAGGACCGGAAGGTTTTTCCGTTTCGCTTCGCTTCTCGCCCTGACGGTGATTCTTCTGCCGCTCTCGGCCGGTGCCGCGTCGGAAGGTGCCGGTGCGCTTCACTGGTCGGGCGACAAAACGCTTTACGACACCCGCAATAATCGCATGGAACTCATCGGCCACGCGGCGATTCACCAGAATGGCGAGTCACTCTTCGCGGATAAGATTACGTTCGAGCGCGACACGAAACTCGTTCACGCGACGGGCAACGCCGTCTACGTAGGGAAGACGGCGCTCATTCAGGGAACCGAGATGCATTTCAATCTCGAGACCCGGACGGGAACAATTCTCGGCGGACGAGTTTCGACCGATCAGTTTACCCTCTCCGGCGAGCGCATCAACAAGCTCGGAGTCGGTCGCTTTCAAGCGCATCGCGCGGAGTATTCGACGTGTAAGGATTGTCCCCAGTCCTGGACACTTTCCGCTGCGGACGTCGATCTCGAACTCGAGGGCTACGCCTATCTTTCGAACGTCACCGCCAAGGTCATCGACGCTCCAGCGTTTTGGATTCCGTACATGATCGTGCCGATCAAGACGAAGCGTCAAACGGGACTGCTCATGCCCCAGTTCGGAGTTTCGAACGGTGGTTTTACGTACATCCAGCCCTTCTTTTGGGCCATCAACCGCTGGACTGATATGACGGTCGCGGCCGGAAATCAGGGCGGACGTGGTAAACGCGGCGAACTCGAAGGCCGGTACTCGCTCCTCCACGGCGGCGGTCAGGCGAACTTTTATTATACGGACGACCATACGTTTCGGGACTATCTCGCGAAGTTCTCGAACAAAACAGAAGGCTACGGAAATGCACGGACGGCTCTTCACGTCGAACAAGGCCAGGAGCTGCCGTTCGATATCGAGGAAAAGCTCAGAATTGTAAGCGTAAGCGACTCCGCCTACCTTTCCGACTTCCCGACGGATGTCCCCGGTAACGGGGAAGCCTACGCGGTCAGCGACTTCAGCCTCACTCACGCCACCGACAAGGTCACCGCGTTTCTATTCGCGCGTCGCTACCAAAATATTCTTACTCCGCTCGATGGTGACCCGCGGGGACTCGATCCGAAGACGGTCCAGGTTCTCCCGCAGATCGACGTCTCGTCGAACGACAAAGTGCTTTTCGATGGAAAACTCGTCGGTGGACTTTCGCTCGGCGCGACGAGCTTCACGCGTTCGGCGGCGTTTTACGACGTCGACCCGTCTGACCCGACCCGGGCGTCGAGGGGGCCCGACTACGAACCCGGAGTCGATCCGCTTCGGATCGCGACCCGCGTTCGTATGAATCCATCGCTTTATACGACGATTCGGCCGACGGACTACCTCACGATGATTCCGCACCTCGACTACTACCAGTATTTTTACGATTTTAAGGGGCACGCGCCGTCTTTGGCTCGCAGTTACCTTCGTTTTAACATGGATCTTTCGACCCAGATCGAACGGATCTATGACCGGGATCCGAACGGAGAGTTCCCGCGAGTAAAGCACCTCATTCGCCCGATCCTGAACTATTCCGTCATCCCGTATCGTCATGACGTCCCGAACCATCCGTTCACTGCGCAAATGGATTACGCCCGCCGAAACAATTTCACCGGCTATAACTTCGACAACGAGGACTTAGTTCCGCTCGATTCCACCCTCAGCAATGCGAACTATTTCGCCCCGGAAGGAAACGCGCTCTCGTACGGTTTCCAAACCCAGCTCATCCGGAAGCGAAAAATCGGCGGGGTGGCGCCCGGGTCGGTGCCGACTTACGTCTACGAAACGCCGCTCGAATGGTCGACGGGCCAGACGTTTAACTTCCGCGAACTTCGTCGTGATTCGGAGGATCCTGATCCGAACCTGCGGCCGAAGCCGCTCTCTCGCTTCTACAGCCTGCTGACCGCGACCTTCGATCATTCGAACGCGTTCCTCGACTATTACTACATCCCGTATCAGCCGGTTTCGGATTCGACTTCGCGGCACGTCGTTTCGACCGGCGCCAACTGGATCATCTCGAAAGGGTCGGGAAAGGTGCTCGCTTACGAGCGCAGCCTCGGCGCTTCCTACAATTTCAACCGCTCGAACGGCCAAGCCCAGATCGAAAATATTACGATGACCGCCGTCTATTCACTGAATGACTACATCATGCCGAGTGCGACCGTCGGCTACGATATTCGCGGCGGGCGTTGGTCTTCGGCGGATACGAAGCTCACTTTCCAGAGTCCTTCGGAGTGCTGGAAGCTCGACCTCGGCTATTACCAGGTGCCGTGCGCGATTCAGCCGGCGGGGGCGACCGACCTCGCTTGGTGTCGCGACTTTAAATTCAATTTATCGCTGAACTTAACCGGTTCGGGATTCGGAAGCGTGAGCGATCCGAAGGCAATCGCGTCGAGTGGCGTGAAGTAAACGAAGAGGGAACTTCTATGGGCGAAATTAACGTACGAAGCTACTCGGAAGCCGCGATCCCGCACCTCGGACGTATCGTCGATGCGAACCTGAAGGGGATGGAAGAAATCGCCGCTCGCCTCGTCGCCGACGTGAAGGCCGGGAAGTCGCTCTTCGCTTTCGGAAGTGGGCATGCGGCGATTTTTACGATGGAACTCTACCACCGTGCCGGAGGATGTTCGTTCCTTATTCCGGTTTTCGCGGACTACCTTTTGCCGACGGCCGGACCTCCGGTCGTGCGCGTACTCGAGCGAACGGCCGCCGCCGCGAACATGATGCTCGCGCGCGTCCTGCCGCGCGCCGGAGAAATGATTTGGATTTCGTCCCAGTCGGGGATTAACACCGCGGTCGTCGATTTCGCGCTCGAAGCGAAACGCCTCGGTCTCTACACCGTTGCATTCACGAGCGTAGCGCACTCTTCCTCGGTGCCTTCTCGACACCCGTCCGGAAAGCGGCTGTTCGAGGTTTGTGATGCGGTGATGGATACCGGCGGATTTCGTGGCGACGCTTGCCTCGAGATTGCCGATGACGTGCGCGCGGGTCCGCTTTCGACCTTGGGTTCCGTGCTACTCGGCCATTCGATTCTCACGGCGGTTTGCTCGCGCCTCGAAATGGACGGCGTTCGTTGCACTTACACGAGCGTGAATACGCCGGAAGGCGAAGCTCGGAATCAGTCGATTGAAAAGGCCGCGATGGTCCGCGACGCGCTTTTACGGGGTTAAGGCTCTGGCACCCAGTCGGCAATTCCTGCCCATTTCTTGAGCAAACCGGTGTCGTTAGACTTAAAAGTCTATGCGGATCCTCCTTTGTAACGATGACGGTGTTCATGCCCGAGGGATTCATGTCCTTTACGAATACCTCTCGAAGCTCGGTGAGGTTACCGTCGTCGCACCGCTTGAAGAAAAGAGTACGACCGGACACTCGCTGACGATTCATAAGCCTCTGCGGATGGTGAAAGTTAAAAAGGATTTTTACGGTGTCAGCGGCGGTCCCGCCGACTGCGTACAAGTCGGCGTTTCCCAGCATTTCGGGAAAAGAAAACCCGACCTCATCGTATCCGGAATCAATCGCGGCGCGAACCTCGGTCAAGACGTGTTTTACTCGGGCACCGTTTCCGCCGCGCGTGAGGGATGCATCATGGGGATTCCCGCGCTCGCGGTGAGTCTCGCAGTCGACTTTTACCACCCGAAAACCGAAGAGAAGCACCACTACGAAACCGCCGGCGCACTCGCCGTGAAAGTGATTCGCAAGTTCACGAACGGCGGAAAGACGAAGCTCCAGCTGGCTCCGGGGACTCTTCTAAATTTGAATTCTCCCGATATCGCGCCGAACCGAGTGAAGGGGATTACCCTCGCTCGCCAAGGCTTTCGCCATTACTCGGCCGAGATCCTCAAACGGCGCGATCATCGCGGTAAAGACTATTTCTGGGTCGGCGGCGGATACGACGGATTCCTCAAAGAAAAAGGAACCGACTGCCAAGCCGTCGAAGATGGTTATGCGTCACTCTCGCCGCTCAAGCTCGATACGACCGATCACGAATACATTCTGGAACTCATGGAAGGTTTTGGAAACTCCGTCCTCCTATAGTGAAGACGGAAAGGGAGCTAAGGCAAAATCCAATGCAAAGAACGAAAAAAATATTCGCAGTTCTGGCTTCCGGCTTCCTATTCGTCGGGTGCGCGACCGGACATGGTCGTCGCGCAGCGGTGAACGACTACATCCCGGCGAAACAAAGTTCGTATCGTATTCGCGGAACTGACGTGACTGGTGTGCTCACCCTCGTCCAAAAGAAGAAACTCCAAACTCGGACTCGCGCGTGGCGCTGGCCGACGAATTCGGTCGTCGTGACGTCGACGTTCGGAAGCCGTGGCAAAGAACACCACGACGGAGTCGATCTTCGCGCCCAAGTCGGAACCCTGGTTCGGGCCGCGGCCGACGGGAAGGTGATTTACGCCGGCGCGAAAATTCGGGGCTACGGTCGAATGGTCGTCATTCGCCACGACGGGAAGCTCTCGACGATTTACGCACACAATTCGAAGCTACTGGTGTCGGGCGGCCAAAGAATTCGCCGCGGTCAGCAGATCGCGCTCTCCGGAAACACCGGGCGTTCGAGCGGACCGCATCTGCATTTCGAAGTGCGCGAGGGTGTGACGGCGATCGATCCGTTACTCCTCATGCCTTCGCCCGCCGTCGCGAACGAAGCGAATCGCCGGATGGCGAGCGGGAGCGCGCGACCTACGCGAGCGCGCCGTCGAGCCGAACGCTATTCGCAGTCCAGCACTCGTCGAGCGGCGCCCGCCGCGCGCGTGGCGAATGACGATGGCTTTCGTCCGCGTTCC
>JBBQMV010000126.1:0-7494 GCA_038329315.1 Bdellovibrionia bacterium
GATCAGACGTCGCGGTCATGTGGGACCATCTTTATTGGTTCCTCTTTTGGCTCAGCGTTTTCTTCTTCGTCCTCGTCGTTGGCGGGATGCTCTACTTCGCGATCGTGTATCGCAAGCAAGAGGGAAAGAAGCCGAAGTACATCGTCGATCACCACGCTCTCGAAGCGTTCTGGACGATCGTACCGACGATTCTTCTTCTCGGCATTTTCGCCTGGGGATGGGACGTCTACAAACATCAAGTTTCCGCTCCGTCGGACGCGGCCGAAGTTCGCGTGATCGGCAAGCAGTGGCAGTGGACATTCCAATACGACGACGGAGTGACCTCCAATCACCTCGTCGTGCCGGTCGGAAAACCGGTTAAGCTGCTGATGACGTCGCAAGACGTTCTTCACTCGTTCTTCATTCCGAACTTCCGCGTGAAGCAAGACGTGGTTCCGGGCATGTACACCTCGGTCTGGTTCGAACCGAAAGTCACGGGCGAGCACCAAGTGTTCTGCGCCGAATATTGCGGAACGACCCATTCGGGAATGCTCGCGCGGATCATCGTTCTGGATGCGGAAAAGTACGAGCTTTGGAAAAACGGCAAGCTGAAGATTAAAGAAGACACGAAGGTCGCGTCGAAGGATCAAGTCCAACTCGCTCTATCGACCGATAAGGTCGACGGGAACCAGTCGAGCGATACGCTCGCCGGAAAGCAGTCGAGCGCGACCACGCTCGCCGCAGCCCACATTCCCCTTCCACAGCAAGGCGCGAAACTCGTCGAAGCCAAGGGCTGTGTGGCTTGCCACTCGCTCGATGGATCGACGAAGATCGGCCCGAGCTATAAGGGAATTTTCGGTAAGCAAGTCGAGCTGATGGACGGATCGAAAGTCGTCGTCGACGAAAATTACATCCGTGAATCGATCCAAAAGCCGCAGTCGAAAGTCGTGAAGGGTTTCAATCCCGTGATGCCTCCTTACACGAAAGAAATGATCGGCGAAGAAGACATGAACGCGATCGTGGCTTACATCAAAAGTTTGAATTAACGAAAAACGTCGAGAGCCAGAAATGTCATACTCCACTCCTTCTGAAATACATGGCGATAACTACCTCAACCACGAAAAGGGCCTCTGGTCCTGGATGACGACGGTCGATCACAAGCGGATCGGTCTGATGTACCTCGCGACGGTTCTCTTTTTCTTCTTGGTCGGCGGTATTTTCGCACTGATCATCCGCCTGAATCTGATGCGGGCCGGCCATCCGATCGTCGACGCGAACACCTACAACAAGCTGATGACCTATCACGGTGCGATCATGGTTTTCCTCGTGATCATTCCGGCGATTCCGGCCGCAATCGGGAACTTCGTGCTTCCGATGATGCTCGGGGCGAAGGACGTCGCGTTTCCGAGGCTGAACTTGGCTTCGTATTATATTTACGTCGCCGGGGCCATTCTCGCCGTCACTTCGCTCGTCGTGGGCGGAGCCGATACGGGTTGGACGTTCTACACCCCTTACTCCATCCGTACTTCGGGTGCGGTCATTTGGGTGCTTGCCGGGGCGTTCGTCGCCGGCTTTTCATCGATTCTGACCGGACTGAATTTCATCGTCTCGATTCAGAAACTGCGCGCTCCGGGCATGACCTGGAACCGCCTCCCTCTCTTTCTCTGGTCGCTTTACGCCACTTCGGTAATTCAGGTTCTCGCTACGCCGGTCCTCGCGATCACGCTCGCGCTCCTAATTTTCGAACACGTTTTCAAGGTCGGGATCTTCGATCCGGCCCTCGGCGGCGACCCGGTCTTGTTCCAGCACTTTTTCTGGTTCTACTCCCATCCGGCCGTCTACATCATGATTCTGCCGTCGATGGGCGTGATCTCGGAAATCATTCCAGTCTTTTCGCGCAAACCGATCTTCGGCTATCGTGCGATCGCGTTGGCCAGCTTCGGGATCGCGCTTGTCGCCTTCCTCGTCTGGGGTCACCATCTTTTCGTTTCCGGCCAATCGGAGCTCGCGAACTTCATTTTCTCGCTGCTCACGATGTTCGTCGCGATTCCGACCGGAGTGAAGGTCTTCTCCTGGGTCGGCACCATGTATAAGGGGCAAATCACCTTCAAAGCCCCGATGCTTTACGCGATGGGATTCATCGAGCTATTCACGATCGGTGGACTCACCGGCGTGTTCCTCGCGACGCTTGCGATCGATGTTCACCTTACGGACACGTACTTCGTGATCGCGCACTTCCATTACGTCATGGTCGGCGGAACGATCATGGGCTTCGTCGGTGGAATGCACTACTGGTTCCCGAAAGTGACCGGGAAAATGTACAACGAGAAGATCGCCACTTGGGCCTTCTGGTTACTCATCATCGGATTTAACCTCACGTTCGGACCGCAATTCATCGCGGGTTCCGAAGGGATGCCACGCCGATACTGGTCGCAGCTTCCAGAGTTCGATTTCTGGAACCGCCTCTCGACCTACGGTTCGTGGTTCCTCGCCGTCGGATTCGTCACGATCGCCTACAACATGATCAAGTCTGCGAAGTCGGGCCCAAAAGCCGGAGACAATCCTTGGCGTGCGCTCACGATGGAATGGCAGAGTCCTTCGCCTCCACCGCACGACAACTTCGGTGAAGTCGGTCCTACCTGCACGGCCTGGCCTTACGAATACAAGGGAGCGAACGTCTAATGTCGAACGCACATGCGGCCCCGGCGGCCGGAACGTATAACCAGGACAATCCGCAGCCTCACCATCACGGACATCACTTCGAGAGTAATGAACACGAGTTCTCCGCTGCGAAGCAGGGGATGTGGTTATTCATGGTGACGGAAGTGCTGATGATCGGCGCGCTTTTCGTCGGTTATCTATTGTTTCGTCTCCGATTCCCGGAAGCCTTCCACGAAGCCCACAAAGAACTGAACGTGAAGCTCGGTGCGCTGAACACGGTCGTGCTGATTATTTCATCGGCGACGATGGTGCTCGGTGTTTCGGCGGTTCAGCGCGGAAACAACCGCCGCGCGGTAAAATTGCTAATCGCGACCGTACTTTGCGGCGCGATTTTCTGCACCGTGAAGTACTTCGAGTACTCGCACAAGTTTCACGAAGGGATCTTTCCCGGCGGGAACTATCGTTTCGAAGGTCTAACGACCCCGCACGTTCCGCTTTTCTTCTCTTTTTACTTCCTGATGACTGGCGTTCACGCGTTCCACGTCATCGTCGGGATGTCGCTGATTACCTGGCTCATCATAAAGATTAAGAAGGGCCAGATTTCTAAGGATTACTTCACTCCGGTCGAACTCGTGGGCTTTTACTGGCACTTCGTCGACTTGGTTTGGATTTATCTTTTCCCGTTACTTTACTTGCTCGGCTAAACGCGAGGAATATCGATGTCAGATCAAAAAGGTAGCCATACACATGCTTTCGGCAACGACACCGGCGACGGCGGCCATCACGGGCACGGCCACTACATTATTCCGGACGCGACGATCTATAAGACTCTCGTAGCGCTTCTGGTTCTGACGGGGATTACCGTCGGCCTCTCCTACGTGCACCTCGGAACTTTTAACTTCGTGATCGGGATCGTCGTCGCGACTGCGAAAGCGCTCCTCGTCGCTTCGATTTTCATGAACTTAAGTCATGACGATAAATCGAATTCCGTCATTTTCGCTTCGGCGTTCATCTTTTTGGCAATCTTCCTTTCTCTCACGGCGCCGGACTTCCTGTTCCGCGGAGATGTCTTTACGGAAGGGAAGCAGATCATGCTCCCGGTGAAGGGCATTTCGCAGTTCAAGCGTCCTTGGGAGCCGACCCCGGAAATCGTGGCGCACGGAAAAGCGATCTTCATGCAGCAATGCGTGGCCTGCCACGGCGCAGAAGGAAAAGGGGACGGACCTGCCGCGGCCGCTCTGAACCCACATCCCCGTAACTTCACTTCGGCCGAAGGCTGGGGAAATGGCCGCAAGCCATCCCAAATCTTCAAGACGCTGAAGGAAGGTCGCCCGGGCACCGGCATGGCTTCGTTCGCGACTATCCCGGCGGAAGACCGCTGGACGATCGTCGCTTATGTCGAGACCCTCGGGCCTACGATTGAAAAAGATTCTACGGATGATCTGAAGGCTGCTGGCGTCGATCCGACGAAGGACACGCTCGGCGATACCGAAGCCCCTTCGATTCCGATTTCGACCGCGATGAAGATGATCTCGAAAGAGACCGATAAAGACGGCCACACGGGTAACGTGGAGCCGGGCCACGAATCGTTGGAAGGCTACGGCGAACGCGTCGAAGCCCGCACTTTCAATCCAAATCCGTAGGTTTTTCGACTGCTCGCGCGATCGGTTGCTAACGAACGAACAGCGTAAAAGCATGACGCGGCGACCAGATGGAAGGGCATCCGCGTCAGGGATTTCCGCTCGCGATTTTTCGGAACTGGCCATACCGTAAGCCCTCAACACTTTTAGAAATCTAAGGAGATTACCATGTCGAATATTCGCGTAGGGATGATGGCGCCTGAGTTCAAAGCCAAGGCTTATAAGGCTGGCGAGTTCAAAGACGTTTCGCTCAAGGATTATCAGGGCAAATGGGTTTGCTTGTTCTTCTACCCGCTCGATTTCACGTTTGTCTGCCCGACGGAGCTGAAGGCTTTCGGCGACATCGAACCGAAGTTCAAGGAAGCGGGATGCGAAGTCCTGGCATGCTCGACTGACTCCCACTTCTCGCACAAAGCTTGGTTCGAGCGCGACCTGAAGGACGTGAAGTACGCCGTCCTCGCCGACACGAATCACGAGATTTCGAAGAACTACGGCGTTCTCATCGAAAACGAAGGCATCGCGCTTCGCGGAACCTTTTTGATCGATCCGAAGGGCGTTCTCCAGCACATGACCGTGAACGCGCTCGGCATCGGCCGTAACCCGGAGGAAACGCTCCGCACGCTCCAGGCCGCTAAGACGGGCGAACTTTGCCCAGCGAACTGGAAGCCAGGCCAGTCGACGATCAAGGGATAACCCCGTTTCGATTTCAATTTGGAGAAGGCCGGGGTCTTGCGATCCTGGCCTTTTCCTTTTGGTACGCACCCTCTAGGATCTAGGTATGGCACCTATAGTCCCCCCGATCACCACCGACGGCGTTCCCCCGAACTCGGCCCGCACGCTTCCGATCGCGGCTCCGGCCCCGATGCTTGTCGTGCTAGCGCTCATCGCCGTCCAGTTTTGCTTCGGCGCGAACTACGTGATTTCGAAGATCGTCGTGACGAACTTTCCGCCGCTCGTTTGGGCGGGGATTCGGATCGCAATCGCGACCGTGGTGATGTTTTCCGTATGTTTTGCGTCGGGGCGTCCGCGCCCGAAGCTCGACCGTAGCTTTTTACTACCGCTCGTCGGCTTCGCGCTGATGGGGACGATTCTGAATCAAACGGCGTTTTTGATGGGGCTGAAGCTCACCACCTCGACGAACTCGGCGGTCTTGAACACGCTGATTCCGATCGCGACGCTCGCGCTCGTGACGATTCGCGGACAGGAAGAAGGAAACTGGAAGAAAGGGCTCGGTTTCGTGCTCGCGCTTTCCGGCGTGCTCTCGATTCGCCGCCTCGAAGATGTTCATTTCGGCGACGCGACCGTCATCGGCGATCTGCTGAACATTTTTAACTGCCTCATTTACGCCTGCTTCCTTTCGTTCTCGAAGAACTTCATCTCGAAGCACGATTCGCTTTGGGTGACGGCGTTTCTTTTCCTTTATGGAACCGTCGGGATTAATTTGATCGCGATACCGTCGTGGCTCTCGTTCCATCCTCCCTTGATGACGAGTTCACTCTGGCTCGCCTGCGCCGGCGCAGTCGGGATCGGGACGCTCGCGGCTTATTTTTTGAACTTTTGGGCATTGAAATACGCGAAGCCCTCGCAGGTTGCGCTCTTCATTTATCTGCAGCCGATTATCGCGGCCGGAATCGCCTACCTCTGGTTCGGCGAGACGATGAGTTTCCGGGTCGCGGCCTCTTCGGCTCTGATCTTTCTCGGAATGATTACGGCGCTATCCGGTAGCTACGGTAAAAAGAAGGTATGAGCAGCGAAATGACGGTGGTCATCGATACCGACCAGCGGCGATATGCGGGTTTTTGGATTCGGGCACTGGCTTCGATCATCGACGATGTGATCGTCATGGTCGTCGCGTTAGGGCTTACGATTCTAGCGCTCTACGTGATTTTCCAGATCACCCATTCCGCGGCGACTTTCGGCGAGGCGTTCACCGGTGGATTTATCCAGACTGTGAATTTCGCAGCGATGATGTTCATTTCGATTCCGTATTACATCGGCTTTCACTGGCGTTTCGGTTGGACGCCGGGGAAGCGGATCTTCCGCATTCGCGTGATCCGCGAAATCGACGACGGGGCGCTCAGCTTCGGGCGTTCGTCCGCGCGGTACTTCGCCCAGATACTCTCGGCGCTTCCATTCGGAGCCGGCTATCTGATGGCCGCGTTCAATCACAAGAAGAAGGCGCTCCACGACGCGATCGCGGGTACCGTCTCGATTATCGAGAAATAGACGGGCGAAGATCCAGCAGGAACTTCGGAAACGTCGCGAGGACTCTCGCCTCGATGCGCGCGCGATTCTTTTGGTAAGCCAGACCGATGGCGATCACCCCGATTCCGAGTAGGCTCAGAACGAACGGGAAAGCCATCTGATCTTGGAAGACCGAGTGGACGAGGTGCCCGAGGTATCCGAAAACTCCGATCGCGCCGAAGACGATAAACGCGCGTCGATCTAGGAATACTGAGGTAAATATGAGTCCGATATTGATCATGCAGTAGACGAACTTTCCGAGTTCATGCGAGGAGTCGAGCATGGATAGACCTCCCCAAAAAGCGGCAAGTCCAAAGAGGTAGCCCCAAAAGGCGAAGTCTTGTTTCGTGCGCCGATCGGCGAAATAGCTCACCAGAAGCATCACGAGGCCGACTCCAATCGAGATCCATTTTCTTTCGTCCGAATAGAGTTCGTTCTTCTGGAGGACGAGTGCCGCGAGATCCATCGAGAGAAACCAGACCGCGACCGCCATCGGAAAAGTGATGAACGGAAATTTGATTTTCGAAAGGAGCAGGGCACCGACGGCGACGGTCGCGAGCTCCATGTAGATCCAGCTGCCATGAATCCAGGCATAATATTCGGAGTATTTCCCGGGATCCGTTTTCGGCCACCACCCGAGGGCGCGTTCGAGACCGTAAACCGAGAGCGGAGTCATCCATACTGCGGCTGTAAACAGTATGCCCCCAGGGATTTTCGTAGTGGGTTTCGACCAGAGGGTTCGCCCAGCGAGGGCAAACGCAAATCCGTAGGCGATCGAGACGAGGAGGATCCCGATGCCGCCCAGTCGCTCCCATGCGTCGACGAGAAACCAGGAGAGGGAAGAAATAACGATCAGGCCGCCGAAATAGAAGAGGACGTTGCCGGTGCTGAGCCGGGGTAATTCTTCGCCTCCCGTGGCGAGCGCGGCCCAGAGGGCGGTGGCTTGGGCTTCGGTGAGAATGCCCTGAAG
>JBBQMV010000127.1:0-7462 GCA_038329315.1 Bdellovibrionia bacterium
CTTCTCTCAGGTATCCTCCTGGGACCCTATGAAAACTCATTTTCTTTCGAATACGGTCGCCAAGAAGATCTGGATGGCCGCCACCGGACTCCTCCTCATCGGATTCCTGGTGATGCACCTCTCTGGCAATCTTCTCCTTTATTCGGCCGACGGCTCGCTCTTTAATGCCTACGCGGAAAAGCTAGCGAGCTTCGGCTACCTCCTCTATGCCGCCGAAGTAGGCTTGGTCGCTTTCTTTCTCTTTCATGCAGTGACCGGAATCCGCCTCGCGTTCTTGCGCAAGAGTGCGAAGCCGACGAAATACGCGGTTTCGCACTCGAAGGGTGGGGCTTCGAAGTGGGGCTTCGCGGCGAACAATATGGCGATCACCGGTTCGCTACTTTTGATTTTCCTGATTCTTCACGTGAAACACTTCAAATTCGGTCCAGGCATCTCCGAAGGGTATGTCACCGAGCTCCCAGGTGGAGTTCAAGCGCGGGATCTGCACCGGTACGTGACCGAAGAATTCAAAGAGCCTAAGGAAGTGCTCCTTTATTCGGCCGCGATGATTTTTCTCGGGTTTCACCTTCGTCACGGCGTTTGGAGTGGACTCCAGTCGCTCGGGCTCACGAAGGAGACGAACTCGAAGGCGATCTATATCGTCGGCGGGCTCATCGGGCTCCTGCTCGCCGCCGGGTTTCTTTCGATTCCCACCTACATTTACTTCTTTCACTGAGGATAAAGCGACATGGACAAGAAACTGGACGCAGGAAATCCCCAAGGCCCAATCGAAGCGCGGTGGTCGAAATTTAAAGGCGACATGAAGCTCGTCAGCCCGGCGAATAAACGGAAACATACCGTCATCGTCGTCGGCACGGGGCTCGCCGGCGGCTCGGCCGCGGCTTCGCTCGGCGAACAAGGTTACCACGTCAAATCCTTCTGCATTTCGGATTCTCCGCGGCGCGCGCACTCGATCGCTGCTCAGGGCGGGATCAATGCGGCCAAGGGCTACATGAACGACGGCGATTCCGTGTATCGCCTCTTCTACGAAACCGTAAAGGGCGGCGACTATCGCTCGCGCGAATCGAACGTGCACCGTCTCGCGGAAGTCTCGCGTGACATTATCGACCAGTCGGTCGCGGCCGGTGTTCCGTTCGCACGCGAATACTCCGGTGAGCTCGCGAATCGTTCGTTCGGCGGCACCCAAGTTTCACGGACGTTCTATGCCCGCGGCCAAACCGGCCAGCAGCTCCTCATCGGTGCCTACCAAGCGATGATGCGCCAAGTGGACGAAGGCACCGTCGAGATGCACACCTTCCGTGAAATGCTCGACGTCGTGATCATCGACGGAAAAGCGCGCGGGATCATCGTGCGGAACCTCCTCACCGGTGAAATCGAACGCCACGTCGCCGATGCCGTCGTGCTCGCGACCGGCGGCTACGGCCGTGTTTATTTTCTCTCCACGAACGCGTTTAATTCGAATTGTACTGCGGCCTGGCGCGCGCACAAGCGCGGGGCGCTCTTCGGAAATCCGTGTTTCACCCAGATTCACCCGACTTGTATCCCGCAGTCCGGCGATAACCAGTCGAAGCTCTCGCTCATGTCCGAATCGCTTCGGAACGACGGCCGGGTTTGGGTTCCGAAGAAGAAGGAAGACTGCGCGAAGCATCCTTCCGAGATCAAAGACGAAGACCGCGATTACTATCTCGAACGCCGTTATCCGACGTTCGGAAACCTCGTTCCTCGCGACGTCGCGTCGCGCGCGGCGAAGGTGGTTTGTGACGAAGGGCGCGGAGTCGGCGAATCGAAGCGCGCCGTTTACCTCGATTTCCGCGACGCCATCAAGCGCGTCGGCGAAAATACGATCCGAGAAAAATACGGAAATCTCTTCGACATGTACCACGAGATCACGAATGAGAATCCGTACGAAGTTCCGATGCGGATCTACCCGGCGGTTCACTATACGATGGGCGGACTCTGGGTCGATTACTCGCTCATGTCGAATATTCCGGGTCTCTTCGTCCTAGGCGAAGCGAACTTTTCGGATCACGGTGCGAACCGCCTCGGCGCTTCTGCGCTCATGCAAGGTCTCGCCGACGGATATTTCGTGATCCCGTACACGCTTACGAACTATCTCGGTTCCGGAAAACTCGAAAAGATCGATACGAAGCATGCTGGATTCGAGAAGACGGAAGCCGAAACGAAGGCTCGCCTCGATTCGATCGTCGCTCGCGCAAAAAAGGGCGGGCTCCGGACGGTGAGCGAAATTTACCGCGAGCTCGGGGCCACGATGTGGGAGTTCGTCGGTATGGAGCGGACCGACGCTGGACTTCGGACTGCGATCGCCAAGATCCGCGTTCTTCGCGCGGAATTTGCGGAAGGCTTTAAGCTCGTACTCCCGAACGGCACCGCCGAACGGAATCAGCTTCTAGAACTCGCGCTTCGGGTCGAAGATTTTCTCGAACTCGGCGAGCTCATGGCGATCGACGCCCTCGATCGGAAGGAAAGCTGCGGCGGACACTTCCGGGCGGAATCGCAGTCGGACGATGGCGAAGCGAAGCGCGATGATGAGAATTTCTCGCACGTTTCGGCTTGGGAATACTCCGGCGATCCTTCGAAACCGGTCCTTCATAAAGAAAAACTCGTCTTCGAATACGTCCATCCGACCACTCGGTCTTACAAGTAGGAACGAACATGAATCTCACCTTTAAGATGTGGCGCCAACCCTCGGCGAACGCCGATGGCAACTTCGAAACATTTAAACTCGGCGGCGTTTCGCCGGATATGAGTTTCCTCGAAGCGATGGATCTTCTGAACGAAGACCTTACGAAGAAGGGCGTCGCACCGATCGAATTCGAGAGCGATTGCCGTGAAGGAATCTGCGGAACGTGTTCCTGCGTGATTAACGGCCAGGCCCATGGTCCGGAGCGGGGAGCGGCGACTTGTCAGCTCTACATGCGGAAATTTAAAGACGGAGACACGCTCGTCGTCGAACCTTGGCGCGCGGCTGCGTTCCCGGTCATCAAGGACCTCGTCGTCGATCGCTCGGCGTTCGACCGGATCATCCAGGTCGGCGGATACACCGGCGCAAAGACCGGCCCCCATGCGGATGCGAACTCAATGCTCGTCGCGAAACCCGATGCGGACCAAGCGATGGACGCGGCGGCTTGTATCGGATGCGGCGCTTGTGTGGCGGCTTGCCCGAACTCTTCCGCCTCGCTCTTCGTTTCGGCGAAAATCACCCACCTCGCGATGCTTCCTCAGGGGCATCCGCTTCGTGAGCGGCGTGTGCTCCGGATGGTCGAGCAAATGGACCAAGAGGGATTCGGTCACTGCACGAACATCGGTGAGTGTCAGTCGGCGTGCCCGAAGGACATTAAGATCGATTTCATCGCGCAGATGCGCCGCGAGTACGTGAAGGCCGTGTTAAAGTACCGTCCGGAAGCGGCTTCCGGCGGCTCGGGCTAAGTCCTGGCGACTCGGGGATCTCAGTCCACGGTGAGCAAGAAGAAGGTCGCGGCGATTTTCGCTGGCGTCGTCCTGTTTTTTCTCATCGGAATTTTTCTCGCCGTACGCTACGGGGATCGCGGTCGGACGGAGCGCCTCGAGAAGTGTATCGATGCGAAGCGCGCGCCGATGGAAGAGGGTCTGAAGGGGATCGGACTGCGTCTCGGTCTGCCCGAGATCTGGCTCACGAGTCCCGAGCATGAAGAATACGCGACGTTTCCGATCCAAAGTGAAAATGGCGGGGATAAGCCTGGAGAACCGAAGCGGTTTTTCCGAGTGCACTCCGGGGATGGTCCTCCTGGCGAAGTACCGTTCTGCCGGGCGGGGATGATCGACGAAGGTACGAAGGATTGACGTTTCACTTCGGGCGCCTGCATTCGCCGAAAGATCTTTTCTTTAGGGCATCCGTTCGGCGGACGGGATCAATCTTAGGGGACGTTTTTTACCTCAAGAAAAAACGAGTAAATTCCGAGTCACATAAGATGGGAATGAAATTCTCCGGGTTTATACAAGTTTCGCGTTCGGGCGCCATCTCTTTGATTTTATGTTCATTCGCCACTCTCAACGTCCAAGCCTACCAGGTGGGATCGCTTACGGAATGCAAGGCACCGTGGGGGCCCTCGGCATGGGCGCGATCCCTCATGTGTGATGAGAACGAAACAGATTGGTTCTTCGAGTCGACGTCATTGCGGCAATTGTACAGAAAGTCCGAAAAATTACTAAAGAGTGATGCCATATTGAACACTTCAATATTTGAAAAACCCGACCCGACAGATTCCGCCGAAGAGCAAAACGATTACCGGCTGTCTAGTATAGTGCAGGTTCTGTTGGGTTACGCACTCGTTGGAGATCATGCGGGAGTAAACAGCACCGCAGTGAAAATTAAAAATGAACTTTGCCCAATTGAATACTTTAAAAACGCCTTTGAAAAAGCTTTTTGCGAAAACATCGGCCAGATCGCGTTGCATCCCACAGACTTCATCGAAGACATCCAATGCCAAAGTCTTTATATCGTGAAGGAAAATATTCAGAGAACAACTATCGTTCACGTCAGTAGCTTCAAAAAGGCTGAAAAACTTGCCAAAAGCCATCCTCCCAGTTCGGAGGAACTCGTTTCAAAATACAGGGGTGCATGCCCTTTGCGAAAACCAGTTAGAGAGGACAAAGATAATCCGCATACCGACGCTGGCAGCGAAGGCTCTCGCAAGCATCAGTCTTCGAGCGCCAAATGAGCAACGAGCGTAGGAAGTCTGCTCTGCCCTCCACGGTTTTGCTTTGATGGGAATTCATCCGAAGGTTCTTTTTCTTGTCGTTCCCTCTTCGCTTCTTTCAGTTTTTCGAACCCGAGCGCTCCTCACCAAACTTTAGGGTACGCCCGCGGTGACCCATGTTTTCCGGGCCTGGCCCGGTTTGAAATTCTTCACTTTAACAACCGCTGCTCTTTAATTTCGTAGGGAAATTTCGTAGGGACCAGCGGATTTTGGCTGAGGAGCTGAATCTCGCAACGGGTCGGCGCGGCGCAAATAGCTTTGAAACACCCCGCGTCGCGTCATGGCACGGCTCTCGCTAATCTAGATGGTGTTCATTCGTGGAATCGGCCTGAGGAGACCGATTCAGTGCCGAAGCGGCACTAAACGGAGGAGCAAAATGATTCTGAACCGAGATGCCCTGGCCAGAGTGGTTTCGAAATACCCTGAAACCCTGAAAAACCCTGAAACGAACCAGAGACGCTCAGGCCAGAAAATCTCAAGAAGCGGGTGAGCACGATCTACGTATCTGCTCACCCCTTTTCATTTTGTGATTCGGCTCCGCATTCGGTACGAAGCACCCATGAAAAGCGCGCGAAACCTCCTTCTCCTCGTCGGCCTCGCCCTGTTCTCCGTTTCGTTTTCGGCACATGCCGAACGGCCGAAGCACCATCCTGAAAAAGATTCCAACATGGCCACGGTGAAGCAGGACTGCGCCGCGGACGTCGAAAAGTTTTGCCACGCGCCTCCTCGACCTAGAGCAGATGGAGTACCGCCACCGCCCCCTCACGGTTGCTTACGCGAGCACCTCGCGGAGCTCGGTCCGAAGTGCAAAGGACACGTCGAAGCGATGGAAGCGAAGCACCCACGGCCGCCGCATGATGGACCGGGTAAGCCCGAAGGCGACGTGCCACCACCACCACCACCTTCGCCGACCGAAGGATCGCCTTCGACCTCGATCGAGCGCGAATCGTCGGATCTCGCCGAAGCGCTCATGAGCGCCCGCGCCCTTGCCGTGGGCGAACCGGTCAGTCCGGCCGAACGTACGATTAGGCTCGCGTCCGCCGCGACCGCGATCCGAATTATGCCCGTCGCTGTCGAGTTGAAAAACTCCGGTTCGGCCACGACGGCTCCGAACGAAACGCGCGTCGAAACCGCTCCGGTACCTTCGAAGGCTACCGATAGTCCTATCGACTCATTCTAAGTTTTAGGTTCGCGAAGAATAAAGCTGTTCAGTGATCGCGCGCTCACCGCGAATCCGACCGATTCTTAAATTCCCCGCTGCGTGATAGTCGTCCGCAGCGACCATTACGAGCGTTCCGAGATTCCACGTCGAGAACCCGTGTAGGCAAGCTTCGTGTACGAGGCGTCCTCCGAGTCCGGACTCATGTATTCTGCGGAAGCGCGCGAATTGGCGGCGCTTGAACGGTTCGTATTTTTCGCGGGTGAAGTCTGCGGCGCGGGTTTCGATTTGGTTCTCGATGACGGATTCCCACTCGGCATCCGAGACGATCGGGCGGAGAATGTCCTTAGTGCTCGTGAGCGATAAGACGCGATTCAGTTGGAGTTTCACGCCGAGATGCGCAAATTCGGCTTCGATCCCGGGGCCGATTCGGTCCGGTAGGTGGTGCGGCCTTTTACTTCAGCTTCGTAGCGGGTGAACATCAGGTCGGTTTTTAGGTCTAAGCGATTGATTTGCATGGAGTTTTCTGCGCGCTTCGCTTGTGGTTTACATGCGATCAGGCAGCGGAATCCCGAGTAGGTGCAAGCCCTGCGCGAGAATCCGGCGCGCCGCCTCGACGAGGAGGAGGCGTGCCTCGGTGAGTTCCTTCGCTTGGCCGAGCACGTGGCACTCGCGGTAAAACTCACCGTACGCTTTCACGAGGTCGATCAAGTAGTTCGCGAGTTGCGACGCTTTCCGATGCTCGAGCGTACGCTCGAGGTGGATCGGGAACTGACCCAGCGTCTTCACGAGACGAATTTCTTCGTCTTTCTTGAGTTCGGCGACGGCCCTTACGATGGCCGCTTCGGAGAACGCCGGAAGCGGAGTGCCCGCTTCGGTGGCTTTCCGAAGAATTGAAAGACAGCGCGTGTGTGCGTACTGAAGGTAAGGTCCGGTTTCGCCTTCGAAGTCGGCGACGCGTTCGACGTCGAAATCGACGTCGCGGCCCGGATCGGCGGCGAGGTCGTGGAATACGATCGCCGCGATCGAAACTTTATCGATAATCTCGGCGAGTTCGGCAGGCGTTGCGCCTTCGGCGGCATTTCGTTCCTTCATCAGAGCGGCGACCCGCTCTTTCACGAGGCCCCAAACGTCATCGAGCGTGACGAAGTTTCCTTTTCGGGTCGACATCCGCGCGTCTTTGAAACGATAGAGTCCGGTCGGAACGTGTTCGAGCAGCGTTGCCCAGTCCTTCCCCATCTGGCGGAGGACGCTGAAGACTTGTTGGAAGTGGAGGCGCTGCTCACCGCCCACGATATAGGTCATTCGTTCGAACTTAAATTTATCATATCGGTAGAGCGCGGCCGCGACGTCGCGGGTCGCGTAAATCGTCGAGCCGTCGGACTTCTGAAGCAGGCACGGCGTTAACTCGCGACCTTTTTCATCGGTAACGTTCACGATATAGGCGCCATCGCTTTCGACGAGCAGTCCGTCGGATTTCAGCTTTGCGAGGAGGGGAGCGAGTTGGGCTTCGTAGAAGCTTTCGCCCCAAACGTAGTCGAACTTC
>JBBQMV010000128.1:0-7410 GCA_038329315.1 Bdellovibrionia bacterium
CGGTCCTCGCGAACCCCGTAAACGATTTCGTTTCCATCGAGGTAAGCGTTTACGAACATCGGAATCGTGCTCGGCGGATCCTGAAGGTCGGCATCCATCGAGATGAGCGCCTCGGCTTCGTCCCGCATCGACATGAGACCAGCGAGAAGCGCCCGCTGATGACCGACATTCCGAGAAAGCTTCACTCCACGGTAGAGAGTCCCGCGCTCGAGCCAAGACTCGATCTTCTTCCAAGTTCCGTCTCGCGAACCGTCATCGACGAAACAGACGAAACTCCCCATCTCGATCTCGCCCGCATCGATGAGTTCGCGAAGCTCGTCCCCGACCGCATTCGCGGTCAGATCGAGCGTTTCTTCCTCATTGAAGCAGGGGATGATGATTCCGATTCGGGTCGACGACATGGATCATTCGATTTAATCGGATAACCGCTTAATAATAAATCGTTTTCGTCTCCATCCGCCATTTTTAACCCAAAAAAGGGGGGTAAAAATACCGATTTGATCATTTTAACCCCCTTTTTTGGGTTAATTACTAAAATCATCTTTTTTACCCCCTTATTTAGGGTTAAAATAAAGGTCGTCATGACGAAAAAACCGCGCCGCACCCTCCGCGAACTCGAGAAAGACCTGAAAAACCCCCTTTCTTCCGCCGTCCGCGCGCGCCGAAAAGCCCTCGGCTACACGCAGGCGGAACTGGCCGATCGCGCGGGAGTCAGCCTCCATCTCCTCGAAGAATTCGAACTCGGCCGTCCTACGGTTCGTCTCGATAAGGCGCTCCAAATCATCGAATTTCTCGGAGGCTCCATCCACGCCTCCTTTAAGCAAACGG
Source organism: Bdellovibrionia bacterium (assembly GCA_038329315.1). Classification (GTDB taxonomy): domain Bacteria; phylum Bdellovibrionota; class UBA1018; order UBA1018; family UBA1018; genus JACMQW01. The sequence goes on from JBBQMV010000128.1 coordinate 829, forward strand.
AATGAGCCGCGCAGGAAAGGTTACCTTTCAGAATCGCCGCGCAGGAACGCTCGAAGAGACCGACGACGGCCTTTACCGATTCGTCTATGACGCCGCTTATCTCGCGGAGCCCGCGTCGCTTCCGATCAGCTTCACCCTTCCCATTCGCCCGGAGCCGCACGAATCATCGACGCTCTTTCCGTTTTTCGACGGACTCATTCCCGAAGGCTGGCTGCTCGACATCGCCGTCGAAAACTGGAAACTCCAAGCCAAAGACCGTTTCGGACTCCTTCTCCTGACCGGCAGCGACGTGATCGGGGCCGTTTCCGTGACGCCGGAATTCGCTATCGAGTCCGATCGGTCGGACATGACGGCAAGAGGTCTTACCGAAACGGATTTTTCTCCGTCGGCCGGGCTTCACCCGTCTAACCGATGTCTCGTCTGCCTGAAATCCCGAGAGTCGACGGAACGCCACCCGCTTTATCACGAAAAATGCCGTCGATCCTTCTTCGGAACCGATCGCGACGTCGGGCGGGTCGACCTCGACGACGAAAAGCTGAAAGAGCTCGGAACGTTTTTGATTTCTCGAAACGCGGCCGTTACCGGAGTCCAGCGGAAGATTTCGCTCGATCTCGACCTGGGAAAGATCGGACAAAACGGATCGAAACGGACACGGCTCGGCGGACAGATCGCGAGCTCGTCCTTTATCCTGAAACCGGCGCACGAAAGATACCCCGGGATGCCCGAGCTCGAATTCATCACGATGAGATTCGCCGCGTTCGTGCGAATCCCCGTCGCCGAGTGTGCATTACTGCCGGTAAAGCAGGGGGGGTACGTCTACGTCACGAAACGCTTCGATCGCCGGAAGCGAGAAAAAATCGCCGTCGAAGACGCCGCTCAGTACTCCGAAAAGCCGACGGAACTTAAATACAAATCCACCTACGAGCAGCTCGGTAAGATCACCCAAAAATATTCGTCCGTGCCGGGAGACGACGCGCTTCGGATCTACGAAATCGTCCTTTTCAGTTTCCTGACCGGCAATAGCGATATGCACCTGAAGAATTTTTCCCTCTGGCGGGATCCCGGAAAGAAGGGGCTCATCCATCTTTCGCCCGCCTACGACCTCCTCCCGACGAATCTCTTGGTTCCAGGCGACGCCGAGGAGCTCGCGCTCCATTTAAACGGAAAAAAAAACCGGATAAGGCGAGCGGATTTCGAAGCATTTGCGAAAGCCCTCGGGATGACCGAACTCCAGGCCGAGCGCGCCCGGAAGCGTTTTGCGAATGGGGTTCCGTCCTGGCGGGCTACCCTAAAAGAATGCGATTTTCTCGACGCCGGTCTCCGGGAGTCCTACTCGGAGCTCATCGCCGAGCGGGCCGCTAGGTTAGACTTATGAACCGAACCCATTCGCGGATTTTAACCGGAATTCTCCTCTTCGCCCTCCTTTTCTACGTCTACGCGACCCTCCTCTCGCTCATTTACGGGCCGGAGGCCGCTTCGCTCTCCATGGCTTGTCGATGGGACTGCGGATGGTACAAAGCGATCATCGAACACGGCTACGTCTCGGTCATTCCGCCGACCCCCCAAGACGAACACCACTCGAACGTCGCGTTCTTTCCGCTCTTCCCGCTTCTCGGCGGATGGGTCTCCTCGCTCCTCTCGATTTCGAGCGATTTCGCGCTCCCCCTTGTCTCGCTCTCCTTCGCACTCGGAATCTGCATCCTCCTCCCGAATCTCACTTCGCGAAAACGCCTCCTTTTTCTCGCCGCCTATCCGGCGACCTTCTACCTCTTCGTCGCCTACAGCGAGTCGGTCTACTGCTTCTTCTTATTCGCCGGAGTGCTAATGCTCCTTCGCCGTGGGCAAGGAAACGCGGGCTTTCTTTACCTCGCGGCACTCCTCGCCGGAATCGGCCTCGGGCTCACTCGACTGACCGGATTCGTGATTCCCGGCGGCGTCTTCGGTCTCGCCGTGGTCGGAATGCTTTTAAAGCGAGTCGAATTCGACCGAAGACTACTGATGATTTCGGGCCTCTGGACCCTCGGCGCGGTCGGCGGAGCGGCCTCCTTTTTTATCTTTGCCCAGATGAAGTTTGGCGTTTGGAATCTCTATTTCGAAACGCTCCATATCGGCTGGCATAAAGATGTCAGTTTCTCAGGCTTTTTCTACTACTTCGGCCGCGCGGTTCTAAAAAACGTCCTCCCTCCGCTTTTCGCACGCGATCCCGTTCGGATGTCATGGATCATCACCGCCGATACCCTCATCGCGCTCACTGCGGTTCTCGTCACCGAAAGTCGCCGGTTCGCAGCCGACGCTACGAAGAAGGCAGCGAAGAAGATCGACGCCGACCGATTTCTTCGGTTCGCACTGCTCGCCGGCGCCTTCGTCCACCTCATGATCACGACACTCGGAGATTCTGGAGATCTCCACCGCTGGGGAAACGGGATGCGCTACACGATGCCCGTGTTCTACCTCCTCGTCTTTCTCTGGGACGAGTCCTGGACCCCGCGCTTCTTAGCGGAGCGACCGAAGTGGCGCCGAAATCTCTTTATCGGGATGCTCTTCTTCTGGATTCCGTACCAGCTTTACTACGTCTATCTGTTTACGCAGACGAACTGGGTGTCCTAAGCTGCGGCCTTCATTAAGACTTCGTTGATGATCGTTTGGTAACCGACCCCGCGCTTCTTCGCCTCACGCTTCGCCCACTCGAGAATCGAAGGGTGGAGACGGATCGAGATGGGTTTGTATTTTTCTTCGGGTTCCTTGGCAGGGCGTCCGCGGGGTGGGGGTTCGCGGCCGAAGGTATTGATGTAGGCTTGTCGAAACATCGCATGTTCCTCGGGAGTGACTCGGCGCCAGCCTCCTCCCAAATCGTACGGATCATTCGGATCCCTTTTCATTTTCGATTTCTTCTTTTGCTTTGCCATACCTCTCCCTCTCTTTCCGATTTGCGGGACGTGCACTAATAATTCGATACTTTCCGGCCGGTAATCGGACTGTATACACGACGAGCAAAATGCCGGAAATGCACTCTCCGACGAGATGCTGGCGGAGTTCTATCGGACTCGAATGTCCGATATCGGCATATCGAACAGCCTCTGGATCCAAGATTGCCTCGACCGCATCTTCAAATCGGATTCCGTGCTTACGAAAATTGGATTCCGCTTTCGCAGGATCCCATTCGTACTGATTAAAAGTATATACCATAAATCCTCGATTGTCGAGGCTATGGAAAGCACGGGAAATGCCAGGTTAAGGGATGAGACGCGAATTAAGCGCGAAGCGCGAGCGCGTCCCGAATCGTGTCATCGAGCGAAATCGAGCGGGGATTCTCCCCGAACAGCGCCCTAAACCGGTCCATCGATCCGACGATCCGTGGGACATCGTCCGCGCGCGGCGGAGCTTCCGTTAACTCGGATACGAGCGCCTCGGCCTCGCTCTCGGGATAACTCGCCCGAACGCACGCTTCGGCAAGCGCCCGAATCGTTACGCCTTCACCCGCGGAAAGATTTAAAATCCGGTCCGGACAGACGCGCGAAAATGCGGCGTCCTCGAGCCCTACGATCCGAACCAGCGCCCGACAGACGTCGCGAGAATCGAGATAATCGCGGACCCCGGAGAGTCCCGGAATATCTCGAAGACGCTTTTCGCGAGCCCGCTTTAACATCGCGTGCAGGATATAATTCTCGGGCTGGATCGGAGCGACGAGCCCGAAGACCCGAACGATCCGCAGATCAAATTTTTCAGTTTTCGAGAACTCCGTCAGCGCCCGTTCGGCTTCGAGCTTCGTCTTCGCGTAAACCGAACGCGGAAGCACCGGATCGGTCTCGTGAATCGTTCCGTCGTTCCGCGCGTAAAGATGAGCGGAACTGACGTAAAGAATCTTCGGGGTGGCGCCGGACTTCCGGCAAAAATCGACGAAGATGCGCGTCGCCTCTAGGGTGTCCGTGACGTTCGTCTTCCGAGCTTCGAAGGCATTCGCCTCGCACCAAGGTACGGAAACCTTCGCCGCGAAATGAATGAGCGTGTACTCCGGTCCATGCACGAACTGGCCGGAAAAATCGGAGAGTTCCTTCCGAAATCCATCCCGATCTTCAAGCCGCGACCGGAGCGCGGTCGCCGGAATGCCAGCCGCCTTCACGGCTTCAGTAAAGTAGCGTCCGAGGCTTCCCGTCGTTCCGTTATAAAAAATCATGTGAGGTGCTTAGCTGGCGGGTTTCGGCGTGTATTTCGGCGATAGTCCCAAGCGATCGAAAAAATTCCGAGGAACGCGTTCCGGACTTCGGCGAGGCTCGTGTTCGAGACTCCGCGTTCCCGGTTTTTGAAATAAATCGGAAACGTCTCGACCTTCATCCCCGCCCGGAGAAGCTGCGAGAGCGACTCCGAAAGGTAGATGTAGCCCTTATGTTTCTGTGAATGCTTCAGCATCACTTCGACCGACTTCGGCGTGTAGAAACGAAATCCATTCGTATAGTCGTGGATCCGGAAATTAATCAGCGTGCGTGCGAGCGTATTCGCGAAAAACGAAAGGATATGACGCTGGAGCGGCCAGCCGACGATCGTGCCGTTCGGATAACGGGAACCTAAGACGACGTCCGCGCCGTCCTCGAGCCGAGCGATCCCCGTCGGAATCGACTTCGGCTCGTGCGAAAAATCGCAGTCCATCTCGATGTAGGCTTCGAACCCGCGACCGGATTCGAAGCCCCACTTAAAGCCTTCGCGAACCGCACCGCCGCGACCGTCTTTTTTCGAACGAACGATCAGGTGCGCGCGCGCGCCGAGGTTCTTCGACTCGATCGCTTTTTTCACGAGCTCGGAAGTCCCGTCCGGTGAAGAGTCATCCACGACACAAACCGCGAATCCCGCGCCGAGCGCGAGGATCGTCTCCATCAGATTTACGAGATTTTCCTTCTCATTATAGGAAGGAAGGACGACGAGAATTTTTTCGATTTTCATAGTTTCTCGCCTTCCTAAAGCTTCGCTAATGCCGAAAAGGCAGCTTCTAAGGCTTCTTTGCCTTCGGTTTCGACGAGGGGATGGCATCCGATCATAAAGCCGCTCTCTAAAAGAACGTCGCAGTTCGCTAAACTCTTCGCGGACCGCGTTTCCGCGAGGCGATTCGCCGGATGGCGCGCGAGATTCCCGGCGATGATCGGGCGGGTATCGACGCCATTCGCTTCGAAAATTTCTTTCACCTTCGCCATTTTCACGGGAGCTTCCGGACTCACCCGAAACGGAAACGTCATCCACGAGTGGCGGCGCTTCCGACGACCCGCCGGTCCCTTCATCGAGGAGCCGAGGTGTTCCGAACCCATGAGCGACATCCACGGCGCGCTCTTCTTCGTCCAGGCCGCGACGTCGGTCGCGAGACGCTCGCGGGACTCGAGCATACCGTCGAGCTTCCGAAGCTGGACCGAACCCATCGCCGCCGAGATCTCGAGCGGACGGACGTTATAGCCCGGCATGATGAACATAAAACGGGGATCGAGGTCCGGATATTTCGCGGCCCATTCGGCCTTGTCCGAACGATCCCGAGCCCATCCGTGTGCACGTAGACTCTTCAGGTCTTCGTAAATTTCCGTATCGTTCGTCGTAATCATCCCGCCTTCCATCGTCGAGATGTGGTGGGAGTAAAAACAAGAATACGAACCCGCGACGCCGAAATTTCCGGCCGCATTTCCGTCGAAGTTCGCGCCTAAGCTCTCGCAGTTATCTTCGAGAAGCGCGATTCCGTTCTCACGGCAGAACTTTAGCGTCGCGCCCATGTCCGCACACTGACCGAGGACGTGGATCAGAAACATGCCCTTGGTTTTCGGAGTGAGTACCGACTTCGCACTTTCGAGATCGATCGCGAGCGTCTTCGGATCGACATCGACGTAAACCGGGACGAGCCCGAGCTGAACCAGCGGCCAGACGGTCGTCGGCCAAGCGAGCGCCGGGACGAGCACTTCGTCGCCCTTTTTCCAAGGCGCCGTGCCCTTCGAGCGGCGAAGCATGACGTCGACCATCAGAAGATTCGACGAAGAGCCCGAATTCACCATCACCGCGTGCTTCGAACCGTTCCACTCGGCGAACTCGGATTCGAACTTTTTTACGCGTTCGCCCATGGTGAACTGGTTCGAGTCTAAAACGGCTTTTGCGGCTTCGATTTCCTCGGCTCCGAACGTCGTGGAAGCGAGGGAGTATTTAAATTTCATCGTGTCCAAGATCTTTCATGTTTTAGCGCTAGAGTCCACCGACGCGGTATTGACAACGCGGGGTTCCATAGCGGATTAATCGAAGACTATGAAAAAGGCGTTTGTTACCGGAATTAGCGGGCAAGATGGATCCTACCTGGCCGAACTTCTCCTCGAAAAAGGATACGAAGTTCACGGGATGATGCGGCGGTCATCTACTTTTAATCGCGAGCGGATCGACCCGCTCTTTTTCGACAAGCCGCTGAACGCCAAGGACCGCCTGCACCTGCACTACGGTGATCTCGCCGACGGCTCGTCGCTGAACCGGATTCTCCGGACGGTAAAGCCCGACGAAGTTTACCACCTCGGCGCCCAGTCCCACGTCCGCGTCTCGTTCGACGTTCCGGAATATACCGCGGATGTTACG
>JBBQMV010000129.1:0-7408 GCA_038329315.1 Bdellovibrionia bacterium
GTAAATCCGAAATTTCGCGAGTAGTCCTTCGCGAGTTCGACGACGTGGACGATCATGCGAACGAGCTTCTCGTTCTTCTTCGGCGCCTGCGGATTCAGAACGATGAAGTTATAAACGTAATCGCGGCGCGCAAGACTGGTCGCGGTGGGATCGTTGATCGCAAGTTGGTTTCCGGGACGGACATCCGGGAAGTAAAGACGCGCGACCTGTTCGGCACGGCGAGCTTGGTCGAGCTGGTCGACGGTACCCTCGAGAAAGAGAAGTCCGTTCACGATCCGCGTTTTCACATTCGGAGCGAACGCCGAGACGTCCTCTTGGATTTTCTTCGCAAGCATCGTCAGCGCGAGTGGTGCGAGTTTCGCGAGAAGGAGTACGCTTTCGCTGTATCCCTTTTGATTCGTAACCGCGCGAAGACGCGCGTAATCGTCCGAGGTGAAAACTTCGCCGTCGATCACGATATTCGCACCGATGACTTTTACGTCAATCCCTTCGACGTCGCGAAGGAGCTCTCGAATTTCACCGGCCCGACGGAGAAGGTTCGTTTGGGTAACCACGACGTCGAAAATAATTTTGATCGTGCCTTCGGCATCCCGAACGGTCACCGTGGTTTCACCGCCCTTCAGCGGCTTGAAAATGAGCTGCCGGCGTTGTTCGCCGATACGGACCGTCGTGACGGCGGTGACTTGGGTATTTCCGACCTGAATCGCCGCGGGCGAATTATCGACATCGAAATCAAGGTCGACGACCTTATCCTCGCCTGTCGAAAGCAGAACACGCCGACGATCGGCCTTCGCTTCGGACACGTCTTTCGTCAGCCGCGACTTCCGATAGGGCTCGCGTGCCTTCTGACTTTTCGTGACCGGCCTTCCCGTTTCGACCGGAATCGTTTCTCCTCCGACCGAAGGAAGGTCACCCGCATTCGGAGCCTCATTCGGAAGGTCCGATGCCGGCATGCTCGCCGGGGGCGTGGAATCGCCTTCCGCCGCAAGGGCCGGCGTGAAAACCGAAAGCCAGCTCATGAGAGCGGCTAGAACGGTTTCAAGAGTGCGGTACTTCCGGTTATGTTTCATCGTAAATTCTATCTTCGTGGCTGACTCGCAGTATTGCGTTGAATTCTACCGGCATCGCTCCCCAGGATGTCGCTCATCATGGTGGAACCGAAATTTTTCCGTTCGGTGTCATCGTTATTCCGTAAGACCAGCGTAAGCGCGTTCTCGCCATTTCCGGCAACGAGCGCGACGACTTGGGCTTGTTCTGGCTCGACTTCGATCGTCACGGTGTCGTAACTCGAATCTTCGTTCAGAGATTTATACTGGGCCTTATTCCCGTCCATTTCGACTTTCCGGGGAATATTGTTTGTCACGTTCTGACCGACGGAAAGGACGACTACGTCTTGGAGAATCGTTTTCGAGACTTTGCCTTCTTTACCTCCGCCCATATCCAGAACGGCGATGACGTCGATTCGATCGCCCGGCTTGATGAGCTTCGAAACCGAAGACTGGTTCGATACGGTCATCGCGATCGCGCGACGTCCCGGCGCCACCTGGGGCGCAAGACCGGTGCGAATCCCTGGTTCAGTGATCTTGTTGTAGGTAATCTGTTCGCCTTTTTTAATCGGGACGAGCGCGACAGACCCCAGAAGCGCACGCATGCTCTTCTTCATTTCCTCTTCGTTCTCGTCGTCGTCCTTCGCGGTCCGTTCGAAAACGATCGCGGAAGGTTCGACGAACGTCTTCGGTACGGACTCGAGCTGCACCATCCCCTCCGTGAGGGTTTGGGTTTCTTTAATATCGACTTTAGCTTTCAAGATCTGAACGTTAGTCCCGAAGCGCTTCTTAGCCCGGTCCTCGACGTCACCGACCCAACTCGAGACGAGGAAAACGGCAATCGCGGCGATTAAAAGCGCCATGGTCATTGCTCGGTTATTCATCGCTTGCTCCTATTACTCATCTTGTCCCTTACAAAAATCGAACACCGTATTCTCACCGATGTTCGCGCCGCTTGCCGGTTTTAAACCCTGCGAAGTGACGATTACGTTCGTCTGCGTACAAAGGGCCACCGTCGTTCGGACGCGAACCTTGGCACGATCGATCGGCTCACTCTGGGACGGTCCGTCTGGGGCGTTAGCGCCACGAACAACCGACTGCGTGCTTGCCGTGGCCTTACCGCCGGTGTCATCCACCGGCACTTCGGCCATCCCGATCACCATCCGATTAAAACCGTATTGGACGAATTGGTCCCCGGCGGTTCCCGGCGTCCGAAAGGACAGCCTCGGGTAGTGCGGACTGTTGAAAGCGAGCCAGAGCGCTTGGGCGCGCGCGTATTTCTGGTTCACGATGGACATTTGGATCACGGTGTTCGATCGCACCATCACCACGATAAGACCCAAGAGAACCGGCAACATGAATACGAATTCGAGCACACTTTGACCGCGTTCATCCCGAACGCAGGGTCTCGAATGGAATCGGATTCCGGCCTGCGCCCTAGCAGCCATTATCAATCTGTCCTTTCAACTGACCCATCGTAGCCATACATTCCTGGTAAGTCGGGTCTCTTCCGAGCCAGCTTTCGCTCGTTAAGATAGCCTGACCCTTCGATGCGTCGGGAGTCGCCCCCGGTCGCCCAATGGGCAACACGAATAAACGGCTCCTAAATGTATATCGGACTCCCTGCATCCAACTTAAGTCATAGTTCCCAGGATCAAACGTGGGGCCTCCGCCGATCGACGATCCTCTGACGGTGTCGTCATCCCCTTGGTAGCCCTGGGCGATCATCGGAAAACGGTCGTCGTTCGAAACCACGCCTCGTTTCACCATCCGGGTTAAAACGTCCTGCGCCCGTTGCCGTTGGTCGGTCGGCGATACTCCGCCCGAGAGGTACGCGCGCGCGGACATGAACGTCGCGTACTGAACGTAATTCCCCCAGGAAAGGACGAGCGAGAGCTGAATGAAAAAGAAGAGCAGGCCGAAAACGAGGAACATCGAAAGCGCAAATTCGACGAGGGACTGCCCCGATTCAGCTGAGGAACCGCGCAAGATTTCGAATTTAACCCCGGACCTCTTCATCGATCTCCCTTAAACCCAGTCCAGCTCGCTTCGCTCCGGTCCGGCGGAGCCGGCCCATCCGCAAGCGAGCCTCCTCGCCGCCAGTCACCGCGGATTAATAAACAACCGCACCTTTCCGTCGATCACCGCTCGCGGGTGATTCTCCGGCGTTCCCTCGTCGAACCCCTTCGCCTTCGGATTGCCGTATTTGTAATTCGCCGCATAGGAGCCCACAATCGGGCCCGAAAGTTTTTCCGCGAGATTCGCTTTGTCGATTACGGTCATCAGCGCCATGTAAAATGAGACGATAATCGTCAGCATCAAAATGTATTCGATGGCGGCTTGGCCGGACTCATTACGAACTACCATGGCGTAATCCCCCACCGTATCAGCGGATTATCGAACCAGAGCCAAACCGCGGCGATCGCTATGGAAACCCCAAACGGCATTTGAAGCGTCGGGTCCGCCTTCGGAAATTCGGTCTCGAGATTTCGCGAAGCAAACGTGAGTAAGAATCGCCAAAATTTACGAAAGAAAGGGACCAATCGGCCTTTCACGCCGAGCGTGATCGCGGCGAGGATGCCCCCGACCATTAGACTTAAGAGTGCGAGGTCCGCGACGAAAGAAATCCCGTTCCTACCGGTGAGAGTCGCAGTTCCCGCGAGCGCGCCAAACGCCATCACAAGCTTCACGTCACCGGCGCCGAGGATCTTCAATCCCCACATCCAACTGAACGCAATAAACGCCAGCACGATCCCCACGAAACCGAAGACGAGTCCGGGAAGGCCAGTGGCCAAAAAAGATATGAGAAGTCCCACTGCCATCGCCGGAAGCGTGAGCCAATTGAATATTTTACGATAACGGAGGTCGGTTACGATCGCGATTAATGCGACGAACCCGATCCAAACCCCGACCCATTCAGTTTTGATAGACAGAAAGAGGAGCCCTCCCCGTTCGGAGGTCCTTTTCTAACTGGCCACCCAGTTTAAGAACCCCACTATCCAGAGCATTCAGGATACCACGGGCGAGCATTCCAGCGGCAACCAACGTTCCGCTGAGGACGAGGACGTATTCGATGACCGCTTGGCCACCTTCGTCTCGGAAAAATTTGACTAGGAAATTTTTGACCGGTGCACACATAGGGAGCACGAGAATTACATTTAATCGAACTGCTTCAAGTCATCGCCGAGCTTATCGACGCGTGCGCCGATCAGCTTACCCACCTGATCTTTGAATTTCATCGCGATCATGACGACCACGGCGAGAATGAGAATGTATTCCGTCGTGCTCTGACCGGATTCCTCGCGGATAAACGCGCGGAGAAATTTTCTAAGGTGTTGTTTTGCCATAACCTAACCGTTCCTTCTCAGACTCCATATCGGTGACACGAGCCCTAGACTTGAGGAACACCCCTTTCCAATATTTTACCGAATTTAGACTATTTTAGTCAACTAAACTAAACCTCGAATATAGCCATTTTATTGAGGAAAATCGAGGTGTGTCCTTTTTTACCTAGTTTCTATTGACCAATTGCGCCAAGCCCGCCAAACTCTTTTCAGCTGCGGGGAGTCAAACCTTCGGCTTCCGGGATGGATCTCGGAATCGGCGCCCATGACGGTCGCCGTGCATTACCCCGATCAGGAGGATCGCGCATGAAACGCCTCACCCAAACCTTCACTCATTTTCTTCACGCGTTTTTGAATGCTTGCCTGCTTAGCATCGCACTGACTTTCTTTCTCGTCGCGACCGACCTCGCGGTGGCTGGTCTGCACGGCTATCTCACCGTTTAGGTTGCTGACTAGAACCGCAGAAAAGCGAACGTCGCATTTTCGTGAAACGTCCTCGCTTTCAGAAACTCTTCCGGATCGAAGGTCGGCGACTCGACTTGGAGACGCTGAAACTCTTCGCGGATTTCAGTGCGAATACCGTCGGTCTGGAGCAGGAGCCAATCGCCCGTGCGTACGCGGAACTCGACGATCTCTGGCTCGAGATCTTCGGTCATTCCCATGGCCATGAGCGGTGCTGCGAAATCAATGTGCGGGTCGGCCGCGAAAGGATCGACGAGGCGCGCGTAGGTCCGAGGGACGACGAGTTCGGTCATTTTACCTTCGCGCACCAACCAAGCTGAACATCCACCGACGTTCGCAAGCGCGAAGAGATCTTCATCGAGATACGCCGCAATGACGGACGTACCGCCCTTTGCGTTCGCGGTTTTCCCCTTATTTCCAGCCATCACCTTCCGGTTCGCGTGGATCAGGGCATTGAAAAGCACGTTCCCGGCCAACGAGTAATAACGTCGAAGCACGAATGGAAGAGTCGCGTCTAGATCTCCGGCTTCCTTCTCTAGGAATCCAAGCACTGATTCGCACGCGGTACGGGCAGCCCGACTACCGCCTGCGGCCCCGCCGAATCCATCGGCTACCACAAACAAGCCTCGCTCCTTGCGTGCAAGGACGTAGTCTTCCTGAACTCCGGCGTCACCTTTCGTCGAAAAAAGCGTCATGGAGCGAAGAACGAGTGACTTCACTGCGAGTCCTCATTGTGGAAATTCAAATAAGATTGGAGTTTCCGCTGCGCACGTTGGAAGTAGAGGCTACCATCCGGCGCCATCTTCGTGATTTCGGTAAATTTCGCGTGAGCGGTCTTAAAGTCACTATAGCTCTCCGCGATCACGGCTTCCGTGTAGAGAATCTTCGCCCGCTCGGTCAGTACGTCACGAATCCGATCCATGCCGGCCCATCCGTCTGGGTGAGGCGGATCGACTTCGGTGGCGGTTTGATATTCCTTAAAAGCCGACGCGAGATCGCCGTCTTTTTCGAACTGCTTGGCCTTTTTCAGGTGCGGCTCGCGAAGTTCGCGAATCGAGTCCTGGCAGGTTTTGACCATCGTCATCGACTTCTTCAACAGGACGCTGTCGCTCGCGCCAAGTTCGGCAACCTTCTTATATAGCTCGATCGCTTCGCGGAACTTTCCGCCCTTATGAAGCTCGAAGCCTTCAGTATAGGTATCCCAAGCGCGCTTATTAATCTCTTCCTGGACCTGCTTTTCTTTCTCGATGCGGTCTTGTTCTTCGGCCCACGCATCGATTTGCTTCTTCCATTCCGTGACGTTCGCATTATCCGGATCGACCGATAAAATTTCGCTGAACGATTCCTTCGCTTGGTCGTACTTCTTCTGCGCCATGAACTCGCGGGTCGACTTCTCGAGATCGACGATCCGGGCTTTCAGTTTCGCTTCTTCGTCTTTACGTTTCGCTTCTTCTTCGATCGCGTCTTTCCGCCGCTTTCCTTCTTTGGCATAGCGCTCGATCTCTATCCCGTGCGGATAAGCCGGAAGAATCGTGAAAACCCGCTGCTGAATTTCGTAAATAGCCTTATCGAAATCTTGGAGAGGGAGGAAGTCCGTCGCCTTCCGAATCGCATCGTCAATTTGGGCTTTTTTCGCCGGGTCGAGGCTATCATAATCGGTCGGGGCTACCGACTTACCATCCTCGGTCTTCTTTACGATTTTTTGAGCCGGTTTCGGAGCATCATTCAATCCGAGTTCGTCTTCGAAATACCAGCTCAAGAAGAGAACCGCGCAAAGAATGACGAGGATCTTCTGCACCGGCTTTAAGGTGCCGAAGTTCTTCACGTACTTATCGATGATTCCAAAAACCCCTTTACGAACGACTGGGGCCGGCGCGGTTTCGGAAATTGGGGGCGGCAAACCGAAGGCTGGAGCATTATAGCCGAGCGGAGTGCCCGAAATCGGCGCGACGAAAGGGCTAAGCCCTTCCGAAGGCAGATATTCCGGGATCGAAGGGGGCGGCGCCTCGACCGGTTGGAAACCGTCTTTACGTTTTTGGTACTCCGCACTATTCGCGATGAAACGGATTTCGACGTCGCCGACGCGAATCACGTCGTCCGCCGAAAGTTCCACATCTTTGATCGGAGAATTGTTTACGTAAGTACCGTTCGAAGAATCGAGGTCCTTCACGCGGAAATGGTTTCCGTCACGAATGATCACGGTATTCTTACGCGAGGATTTTTTATCGTTCAGGACGATATCGCACTCTTTACCGCGACCGAGAAAAATCTCACTCTTCGCGAGCGGGAAGCTGGTCACATTCGCCATGCCATCCGCGATTTCGATACGGGCCTTCACGTCGGAAGAGAGAACTTTCGTCGCCGCGTCCTCGTTATAAGGGATAGCGGAAATCTCATCCGGAACGAGCGGAACTTCCGCAGGCGCGGTAGATCCGAGGTCGAGTTCGAGCGCCCCGATGTTACCGACGTCGGCCGAGTCGTTCCCGAAAATATTCGTTCCTGGATCCTGCGATCCGGCATCCGCTCCCGGGCCGTCCGCGAGGATCGGGTGAGCGA
>JBBQMV010000130.1:0-7388 GCA_038329315.1 Bdellovibrionia bacterium
CTCGATAAGGACGGACGGATCACCAAAGTTCAAATTATCGGAAACTCCGGCACGACGGAGCTCGACGATGCGGCGACCAAGGCGTTCAATGACGCAGGCCCATTTCCAAATCCACCGACGGGACTCGTCGATAACCGAGGCCAAGTCTTGGTTCGCTGGGATTTCGTCTTAAAGACGTAAGCAGGCGATTAGTTTGAGAGCTTGAGACGCACGACGCCCTCAGAAACGAGGTAGTCGGTCCACAGGCGATCCATGCGCCGAAAAGTCTGGATTAGTTCACGCGCTGCTTCAATTTCCGAGATCCCTTGCTCACCCGCGAGGAGTTGAATCGATTGGAGAACGGCGCCGAAACCAGGTGATTCCATCAGCGTATGAATTTCGCCAGCGGAGTCGGGCTTCGCATCGGAGTGTGACGATACGAGAGCAGTATTAAAAATCTGATTCAAACGGCTACGTTGCGCTGAATCGTTCATTTCAAGTTTTGTTTCGTAATTGTCGCCAGCTGCCGGAGTGACTCCGGACTGCAGGTTGGTGTGTGGATTCCACATCTAAAATCGATTGTCCTGTTCGTTGTATTTTCAACGTCTGATCTGCTGTCGGAACGAAGGACAACATAGCCAAATTTCTTTTTTTCTCAAGGGCTGCGGAAGAATATTTGGTCAAGACTGAAATCAGCTAGTGGAACAATAAATTCAGCGTTGATAGAGTCTAAAAAACTAAGGGGTTTTTTATGCACACCAAAGATTCACGTAACTCCGTCGAGACCTTCGAGGCACGCCACATCGGATTAAATTCTGAGCACGTCGCAGAATTACTAAAATCGGTGGGAGTAAATTCGATCGATGAATTGATCGATCAGACGGTTCCACCAGGAATTCGGATGAAGAGTGCGCTGAAGTTAGCAAAACCGCTCTCGGAATCAGAAGCGATCGCCGCCATCCGTAAACTCGCGGATCAGAACCGGGTTTATCGCTCGTTCATCGGAATGGGTTATGTCGATACGCGTGTTCCCGCCGTGATTTTGCGAAATATCTTAGAAAATCCGGGCTGGTATACACAGTACACACCCTACCAAGCTGAGATCGCTCAAGGTCGACTTGAAGCACTTTTAAATTTTCAAACGATGGTGATGGATTTTACAGGGTTTGAAATCGCGAACGCGTCTCTACTCGACGAAGGCACGGCTGCGGCCGAAGCGATGGCGATGGCGTTTGCGATTCAGGGTCGCGATCACGCGAAATCGTTTTTTATCGGCGCCGACTGCCATCCCCAAACGATTGCCGTCGTTCAGACTCGCGCAAAATATCTCGGCGTCCAAACCATCGTGGCGAAACCCGAAACCTTTTCTTTTTCGACGCCCATCTTCGGTGCGCTCCTTCAGTACCCAAACACGTTCGGCGATGTTCAGGATCACAGCGCCTGGATCCAAAAAGCGCATGAACACCAAGCGCTCGTGACGCTGGCTTGTGACCTGATGGCTTTGACGCTGCTCCGTTCGCCAGCAGAACTCGGCGCGGACTTCGCAGTGGGGAATACCCAGTGCTTCGGAGTGCCGATGGGGTTCGGTGGACCGCATGCGGCATACCTCGGAACGAAAGATGCCTATAAGCGTCAGATGCCCGGCCGGATCGTCGGTGTCTCGAAAGATGCGATGGGGAAACCCGCCATTCGACTCGCCCTCCAAACGCGCGAACAACATATTCGTCGTGACAAGGCGACTTCGAATATATGCACTGCGCAAGTTTTACTCGCGATCATGGCTTCGATGTATGCGGTTTATCACGGGCCGGACGGGGTGCGCGAAATTGCCGAAAAGATTCACCGAATGACGGGCATCCTTGCGGAAGGTCTCCGCCGCTTGGGTTACACGTTCGGCGGATCCTTTTTCAACACACTGACCATTCGGGGCGGCGATCCGGTGCGGATTCACGTGCTCGCCGAATCACGCGGGATGAACTTTCGGCACATCGATAACGAGGCCGTCGGAATTACGCTCGACGAAACAGCGACGCTGGAAGATCTGACGGCCATCCTCAACATCTTTGGCGAAGTAAAAGGGAAGCGCGTTCTCCTCGAGGAAGTCACCGGATCTCCGGTTGCCGGCATTTCGAACGATCTTCGCCGGACGAGCGTGTTTCTCACACATCCGGTTTTCAATAAGTATCATTCCGAAACAGAAATGCTTCGTTACATCACTCGGCTTCAGTCGAAAGATCTTTCACTCGCCCAATCCATGATCGCGCTCGGTTCGTGCACGATGAAATTGAACGCGACCTCGGAAATGATTCCAGTCACCTGGCCCGAGTTCGGACGGATTCATCCGTTTGCACCGGAGAATCAGTGGATGGGTTATAGCCAGATGCTCGGCGAACTCGAAAAACAGCTCGCGGAAATCACGGGCTTCGATGCGATCTCACTCCAGCCGAACGCGTGTTCGCAAGGCGAGTACGCAGGGCTTCTCTCGATTCGGAAATACCAAGAGTCAAAAGGTGAATCCCATCGTGACGTTTGTCTCATTCCTTCTTCCGCGCATGGAACGAATCCGGCTTCGGCGGCGATGGCGGGACTTAAAGTAGTCGTCGTGGCTTGCGAGTCGAATGGGAATGTCGACCTCACCGATCTTCGTGCAAAAGCCGAAGAGCACGCGAAAAACCTCTCGGCGTTGATGGTGACTTATCCATCGACCCACGGAGTTTTCGAAGAAGGAATTCGTGAGATTTGCGATATTGTCCACCGTTCGGGTGGTCAGGTTTATCTCGACGGTGCAAATATGAATGCTCAGGTTGGCCTCTGTCGTCCGGGTGATTTCGGCGCGGACGTCTGCCATCTAAACCTGCACAAGACGTTTTGTATCCCGCACGGCGGCGGCGGCCCGGGTATGGGTCCGATCGGCGTGAAAGCCCATCTTGCACCTCATCTTCCGAACCATCCACTCGTGAAAGTAGGTGGAAAAGATTCCTGCGGCGCCGTTTCGGCGGCACCTTACGGAAGCGCGTCGATACTTCCGATCCCGTACCTTTATATCCAGATGATGGGTGGCGAAGGTCTTAGACGGGCTACGGAAGCCGCGATTTTAAGTGCGAACTATATCGCGAAGAAGCTCGCGCCGTACTATCCAGTGCTTTACACCGGCAAGCACGGTTTCGTGGCCCACGAGTGCATCGTCGATCTTCGTCCACTCAAAGAAACGAGTGGTGTTGAAGTCGAAGACGTCGCGAAGCGGCTCATGGATTATGGATTTCACGCGCCGACGATTTCGTTCCCGGTCCCCGGTACGATGATGATCGAACCGACCGAAAGTGAAGCGAAACCCGAACTTGATCGTTTCATCGAAGCAATGGTTAAAATCCGTGAAGAAATTCGCGAAATCGAAACGGGGAAGGCTGACCGAAAGAATAATCTCCTGAAGAACGCGCCCCACACGGCGGAAATGGCTACGGCAGATGCCTGGGATCATCCTTACGGGCGCACGCGCGCCGTTTATCCCGCCGAGTGGATTAAAGACGGAAAGTTCTGGCCCGCGGTCGCTCGGATCGACAACGTCTACGGAGAGCGGAATCTCGTTTGTGCGTGTCCGCCGATCGAGGAGTATTCGGGATGAATGCGCGATCGACCGGAGAAAATTAGAGAATATTATGAGCAACTCTCTCAGTAATTTTTTCTTTCTAGTGAGCGCTCTTTCACCTTCATTGGCTTGAGGCTCCAAATCCGATATTGGACCGAACGGACCTCGCCCTAATGTTTATGATTGGAGCATATTAACTCCGAATTACGGTATTGATCTCCTTAACGATTTGCCGGAGTTCGCGGACGGCGCGACCCCCACACCTTTTAATCGGGAATCTTTGGCTTTCTCTTACTACCAATGCTTTCGGTTTCGCTTCGATTAATATCAACGGCTATGGATCGCGTCGTGCGATCCCGACGCGGATTTGCCGAAAATATACACGGACATGGAACCTACTTACTCGTGGAGAGCGGTTTGTGTACATCGCAGGGGAGCTTAATAATTTAGATGAACGTTCTTGGACCTTGCTGCGTGTTCACACGAAGCGGGGATACGATGATTGGTTCAAGGGCCTCCAGCTAGCAACCCCGTCTAAATAGGACCGTCGAGGAGTTCGTTTTCGTGTTCGCGAACACTTGCGGACTGAACATCGTCGCAGCTCGTACCTGCCGGCGGTTCCTCTTGAGGAACACACCTCTGACTATTCGCCGGGCATGCGATTCGCATGTGGAAGTGATCGTCATGAGCGTCGTAAGGGCGGAGTCGTCTTAAAATTTCCGTCCGTTCGGCTTTGTTCACCCTAGGATCGAGCTGCATACTTTGGTCGCAAAAAGCGCTTTTGATCGCCGGGTCGACGAAAATTCGGGTCACATTCCCGCGGGATATCATTTCCTTCAGGAGAAACCAGTTCCGCTTGAGATCGAAGTTTTTAGTGACGACTCCGTTATGGACGAAAGATTCGCCGAATCCATTCGGACCTAAGCTATTAGGATTCCGCTCGACGTGGTCCATTTGGAGATAAGCGAAGTCGGCGTCGAGTCCATTTTGGTGGCTGAGATGGACCGACGAGATTTGGCCGCCGTGTTCGGATGCAAGATCACCAATTTGCACGCGTTCCCCAGCTGGAAACTTAGTGTGGAATGAAGTTACTGCCTGCATGATCGTATTAATAAGTGTGAGGGTTCCCCAGGCGCGATTGCGCGGCTGGAAGATTTTTAAGTGGGCAGCGCTCGCCATTGGCAGCCGGAATCCGTTTTTAAGCGAACCATCCGAGTAAAACCCAATCGCCTGGGAGCGGTCGTAGCGATTATCCGGAAACGTCGGATTTTCGTTTTGGTCCAGGGTGATGCCGCCGGATACACCACTGCCACAGGCGGTCAGCGCAAGGAGCGCGGCAAATGCGAAAAAAATCGTTTTGCGAGTTCTAGGCGTTTCGATGGTCTCATTCTACGGACCTAAGTTTAGGTCGGTAAAGCATAGAAAGCGTCAATAAGTTGTCGCTCGATCGTGAAAACTATTTCAAACCTTCAACAAGCGAAGTGTATTTCGAAGCATCGAGGAGCGTTTCGATCGCAGCCGTATCGGTGAGTTCGATTTTCACGAGCCACGCACTCGAGTGAGGTTCGCGATTCAGAAGTGAAGGCTCGGAGATGGCAGCGTCGTTGATCGCGACGACCTTTCCCTGAACCGGAGAATAGAGATCCGAAACAGCTTTAATGCTTTCGACGACTCCGAATGTTTCGCCAACTTTTAATTCGCGTCCGATCTTCGGAAGTTCGACGAAAACGATGTCACCGAGTGCGCTTTGAGCGTGGTCGGTAATACCAACGGTGACCTGTTTCCCTTCGATTTTCGCCCATTCGTGATCTTTCGTGTATTTGAGATTGTCTGGAAAGCGCATGATGACCCCTTAATATGGACGTTTATAAAATGGAGTGGCGACGATTTCCGCAGGAATTTTGTTCGCACGGATCTCGACGAGAAGTTTGGTGCCGATTTCGGCGTGGCTCGAGGTGACGTAGGCGATGCCGATCGGCTTCTTCAGTGAAGGTGAGTGGGTCCCGCTCGTGAGGAATCCGATTTCGGTCGTTCCGACCTCATCGAAAAGTTTATAACCGTGACGAGGAATACCGGCACCCTTGATTTCGATACCAACAAGTTTTCGCTTCAGCCCCGCCGCCTTAGCGGCGACGATGGCAGCTTTACCAACGAAATCGGTTTTATCGAGTTTAGTCGCGAAACCGATACCCGCCTCAAGCGGGTTCGTTTCGTCGGTGAGCTCGTTTCCGTAAAGGGGATACTTTACTTCGAGGCGAAGGGTGTCCCGCGCACCAAGCCCGCAGGGCTTCATTCCGAGCGGAGTTCCCTCTCCGAGGAGGGCCTGCCAAACCTTCGGACCTTCATTCCAGGCGACGTAGATCTCAAACCCATCTTCACCGGTATACCCGGTTCGCGCGATAATCGCGGGGATCCCGAGGATGGTATTTTCGACGAATCGAAATGGCTTAACCGCGGAAAGCGTAGCGGAAGTGAGGGCTTGAACGATTTGTTCCGCGAAACGTCCTTGGACCGCGATCTGCGACCATTTCGAACTTTCGTTTTCGAGGCGGCACGTGAATCCGCCTTCCTTATGGATTTTTAGCATCCATGCGAAATCTTTATCGGTGTTCGAGGCATTCACGACGACGAAGTAACGATCCTGACCGCGACGGTAAACGATAATATCGTCCACGATTCCGCCCTCAGGACGGCAGAGTGCGGAATACTGGGCCATTCCGATTTCAATCTTCGAGGCGTCGTTACTCACGAGGTGGTAAAGGAATTTTTCCGCGTCGGCACCCTCGACGATCACTTCTCCCATGTGGCTCACGTCGAAAAGGCCTGCGGCCGATCGGCACGCGAGGTGTTCATCCATGAGACCGGTGTACTGGACCGGAAGCTCCCATCCGCCGAAGTCGATGAGTCTGCCGCCGAGTTTACGATGTTCTTCGATTAACGCCGTCTGTTTCATATCTTTCGTTTCGCACTTTCGAGCGTATTTTCCAGGAGGCCGAGAATCGTCATCGGGCCGATGCCGCCGGGAACCGGCGTACAGGCGGACGCTACTTTTGCAACATCATCGTAGGCGACATCACCGACCGTCTTACCGGCCGCGTTTTTTCCGATGCCGACGTCGATGACGACGGCGCCGGGTTTCACGTGCTCCGCGCGGATGAGTTCGGCTTTCCCGACCGCGACGAAAAGGAAGTCGGCCTGGCGAGTGATCGACGCGAGATCCTTCGTGCGACTGTGAGTGTGAAAGACGGTCGCGTTCTGTTGGAGGAGAAGTTGGGCTAGTGGTTTTCCGACGATCGAACTCCGCCCGACGACGCAGGCGATTTTTCCATCGAGGTCGTAGCCATAAAATTTAATCAGCTTAAGACAACCCGCCGGAGTACAGGGAAGAAATCCAGGTAGACCGAGGGACATCCGTCCGACCGTTTCGGGGTGGAAAGCGTCGACGTCTTTCGATGGATGAACCCAGAGAAGTACGTCTTCCTCTTTAAACGAACCCGGTAGTGGACGTTGGATCAAGATTCCGTCGACGCTCGCGTCGTGGTTCAGTTTTTCAATGGCCGCGGCGACTTCTTCGGGAGTCGCTTCGGGCGGAAATTTTAAAGTGACGGCGTCCATACCTATCTCGGCGGCCATCTTTTCCTTATTGGCGACGTAGAGAGCACTAGCGGGATGCTCACCCACCATGACGACGCGGAGTTTCGGGGCCCGACCGAGAGCCGACGTACATTTGGCGACGTCGTGCTTCAGTTCGGAAAGACGCTTTTCGCGGTAAGGACGAGCTTCAAGTCGAATCATCTGTGAAATACATCTCATAAGGCGGCGG
>JBBQMV010000131.1:0-7345 GCA_038329315.1 Bdellovibrionia bacterium
GGCGTTCGGAAAGATAATGGGGTCCTCCCGTCGCTGCTGATCTTCGTTTATCTCGTGAGACGCATAACCATCAGTCAGGAGATGAGCTGGATCTACACTTTTGAGCGGGAGGTACTGATCATTACGCCAGCGCCCTAAAGGTTGAAGTAATCCCGGGCGGCCGACGAAACGCGTGGCAGATTCTCGTAACGCCGGACGATCGAGCGAAAGAGTTCGTCCCTTAATCCGCTGGCGCCCGCCACCCTCAAGATTCGCGCATATTCCCAACCCGTGAAGGCGCCGGGGCCGGCATTTAAAATTTCACCGAGAAAGGCGCGTTCTCGGGGGTCGAGATTATTCCCCGGTACGAACGAGTAGAGGATTGAGGATACCTCGGGAACTTTTCGGTAAGCGTCCATGACCGAGCGATTGATGGCGCGTTCATCTGGGGTAAGGAAGTGATCAGTCCGAATTTTTTCATCTTCGGAATAGAGCGCGTGGTCCGATTGGTCTTGGAGGCCCCAGAGGATTCTTCGCTGAAGGAGTTCGGAAGGATGGTCTCCGAGGATACGGATCGCCGATTCATAAAACCTGGCGTCGCGAAGAAAGTCGAGGCAGGAAAGAATCGCATTTCCATTGGGGTTTCGCAGAAACGCGTTCGACACTGGAAAATCAGCGGCCGCGAGCGTCGCGCGAGCGGGCTCGGGTAGCGCGCAAACTCCTGACACAGCCGCCAAGCCGAGATTTTCCGTTACGAGGCCATTCACGTACTCGAGGGTGAATGCCCGGAGGTTTTCGCGTGGGAGTCCGCCGATAGAGAAGAGTAGGGCTCGCACTTTTACGCCGAACGACGAATGGCGGAGGCTAGGGAGAAGGCCTTCGAGCCGTTGGTAGACCGCGATCGCGCCGCCGGGAAAGGCCCAGTCCGAGGGCGCGCGCCGGTCGAGGTGCTGCTCGAAAAAGACATCAAGCATGAGCGGGAGGTCGGAAAGGAAGTTCGGTCCGGCGAGACGCTCTTCGACCGCGTGCTTTGCTTCGTCCGGAGTAAGGTCTTTGCGAGTAATTTCACAAAAATCTCGCGGGGCGATCGATCCGGCGTTCGGATGGATTACCGCAAAACTCGTCCCTCGAAATGATCGAAGAAGCGCCGGTCCGTCGATCATTTCAGGGGGGGCCGATGGCGAATGGGGCTGAGTCTGGAAATATTCCGCCAAGCGCGGGGCTGACTCGTGACCGAGGGGGGCGACCGAGGAGAATCCGAATAGATTTGCGGCGTTTCGAAAAACGAAGGCGAGGCGCTCTCGAAATGCCGAACCTAAGGTTCCGTAGCGGTGCTCGATGACTTCGTCGGCTGCATCCGTCGTAAAGCCATCCCGGAGTAAAACTTGGCGGAATTCCGCGTTCGATCGCTGGTCGCGGGATTTGTCGGCGAGTGTATTACAGCCAAAAAGGAAAACATTTTTCGGTGCGGCCAAGACGGAGGGGCAATCTCCGGCACAGGCGGACTGTTCGAGAGTTCGGAGCGGTAACTTTGCGCGATGGGAGTCCCCGAAAAAATCGCCGGCGAAGTGGCCCGAGATGACGAGGTCGTCGCAGGGGAGGGTTTTCTTACAGGCCGTGGTCCACCACGACGTATCGTCGGGATTTCCCGAATCTGCGGAAGCGGTGAGTTCCTCGAATTCGACGCCCGGCCCCGCGAGCGCTTTGCGAAAGACGTTCATTTCGTCAGACGAATTCAAGGTGATTCCGCAAACCCGGTAACTCGCCTTGGCTGAGGTCAGCCCGAGACACGCCACTCCCGCGAGCGTGAGGACGAGGCGAATTCGATGGGGGATTTTCAGTTTCACTCCGGCATTTCCTTGGGACAGTTACCTTACCCTCGATGACGCGTAAAGTCATCTTTAGTATTCGATGAATAGGCGCTCTTCTACGATTGGTGGAGACGGAGGGACGCAAGCGCAGCAAAGCGCGAAGCGGTTTGAGGCGATGCGATTCCGAGAGCGAAGCGAGTGAGCGCTTTAGCGCGATCGAGTGAGTCTCGGAGGAAGTCGATGTACTCTGCTCCCCCAAATTTTTAAAGGCTAGCTCCCTCGAAGAGGGGACTAGCCTTTAAAATTGGTGGAGACGGAGGGAATCGAACCCTCGTCCAAAAGCGATCCGCCACAGATTCTACATGCGTAGAAGGTCGTTTTGATTGAATCCGGGGCGACGACCTACAACCTACCCGAACCCACCGCAGACTTTAGTTTTGCCCGTAACCCATCTGCGAGAAGTTACAGACTATCCCTCAAAATGACGTTCTATTCCAAACCGAGGGAGAATTCGGATAGAACGCGTAGCTTAGATTAAATTAATAATTAAGCTGCGAGTGCGTATTCGTTGCCAAATACAGATTGCCGGTTTTTACGTGGCCTCCGGCGCCACGGCATGCCTCTGAGGTTTCAACGCTCCTGTCGAAGCCATTACGTCCCCAGGGGCTCAGTGTATCACAAAACTGAAATCTGCAATACGGCTCCAGCCGGTTTTAGTTCGAGATCGTGGTGACTTGGACCGACTGGGCCGGGACACCTTGCTTCTTCGCAAGAAGGAGCGCTTGGTCGCCCGTGAGGCTGGTTTGAACGTCGACGAGAACTTTTTTCGTCGATGGATCAATATAGGTCGCGTCGCGTTTCTGGTCGGAAGCGAGCTTCGAGCTGATATCGCCGACGGCGCCCGAAACCTTCTTCAAGAGCTTATCGAATGCGGCCGCTTGTTTCTTTGTCGCGCCGATTGGAGCCGGGGTCGCACGGAGGGCTTCCTCATGGAGAGCCGCCGCTTTAGCGCGCATCTTATCGGCGAACTTATCGGACTTGTTCATGCCCTTCACTTGGCGGTTTAGTACTTTATCTTCCGAACGAACCGCGTGAAATTTTTTAACGGCGGCCCTTTTTTCTTCTTTAGCATCGGCGCGCTGGCGGTCGGCATCCTTGAGTTGGCTCTCGGCTTCGGCGCGAGTCTTCGGGTGGTCTTTGTCGTTAGCGAAAGCCGAAGGAGCAAGGACAAGGGCGTTCAGGACGATGGTCAATGCGATAAACTTTTTCATGAATAGACTCTCTCTTGTTAGGGGTTACCGCCCCTATAAGAGCAACCGAGATGCCAAAAATTTCCCCAAGGAAAACAGACAGAGGTAGGCGATAAAATACGTAGGCGACTCACCCCTGTCTAAAGTTTAGACACTGCGTGGCCTAGTTCAGGGGTGGATAGTGGGAGTCGATCCAGGCTTCGAAATCTTTCGAAAGCTGGGCGAACGAGGACTTCTGCTCGGCGATGACTTCCTTCCCGTGCACGACGCGAATCTTTGCGTCGAGATCCACGGTTTCGAGCGTTCCGATCTCCGGGCGATTTGCGAGTGAGGCGATCGACGCTTCGGCCGTAGCCCAAACTTCGTCGTTCGTGAGGTTGCACTCGGCCGCGAGCGCTTCGCCTCCGAGGGACTGCCCGGTGAGGCGTTTCACGCTCTCTGCGTGCGTGATCGAATTTCCCGGCGACCAGTAAGCCGCCGCGATTTCTGGTCCGATCCGGGCCTCGTCGGTAAGCGCGCCGTACTTCCCTTTGAAGTGCGCGCGTGTTTGGTACACCGCCATGTGCGCGAGCAGGTAACCCTGGTAAGAGCACGCACCGGAATCGGAAAGCAGATGGGGGATCGCTAGTAGTGGCCGACTGACCCCTTCGAGATTGAAGATGTCCTTCTCAGTTTTCCGAGCGAGGCGGGTGACCTCCTCGGCGGTGAGTTCCGAATCCGGGAGCGCGTAGAGTCGCTGTTCGAACCGAGTCACGACGAGCATCGCGCGCTCGGAGTAAGCGCGAAGTGGCTGACCCGAGACGAGCGTTCGGCGAATGAGTTCGTCCGAGATCGGTTCGCCCTTCTTGGTCTTCGCATAGCGCTTCATCCAGTCGGCATCGCGAACGAGCGAGTCGAGAAACATCGACTGCGTCTCAGCGTAGGCCATTGAGGTCGGCGGAAATTCTTGGGAGAATGATGGGGAGGGCTGAAGCACGTTTGAGAAGTGAGCGGCGTGTCCACCCTCGTGAAACAGGGTCTTCAAAGTCCGCAGTCCGTTACCGACCTGGTTCGGCGTTCCGTTGCTCGTGAAGTTAATCCGTGCGGAAACCCACCGATCACCATCGAAGTAACAGGGCATCGGTCCGTGCATGAATCCATTTTCATATTTTCCGGCGCGCTCGAGAAGATCGAGCGAAAGCTCGGCGCCGCGATAGCGGATCCCGAGGCGGAAGAAACTTAGGCCCCAGCGGCCGAGGGACTTCGAGAACGGGAAATACGGATCGGTATCGGCGGTGACGTCGCCCATCGTCCGGAAGAGGAGTTCCCAGGGATGGAGTGACTCGGGACCTTTTTCCTTCGCGATCTTTGCGAGTTCAGAAAAGCACTTCTCGCGGGTCGCCTCCTCGAAAGGAACGAAGATCGCGTCGAGCTGATCGACGGTGAGTCCTTCATTTCGAAGAAGTTTATATTCGAAGAAATTCTTAAAACCGAGTTTGCGCGCGAAAACGTTCCGCTCGCGGACGATGTCGAGGAACCCGTTCGCGAGAACGAACTGTTCGAGTCCGAGGAGCGCTTCGTAAGACGACTTCCGAATGGCGGCGTCCTTCGAAGTCGAGACGTTTACGCTGAGGACGTTCGTCGAGGCCGGGACCGTTTCGCCCTTCGAGTCCGTATATTCGAAACGCGCGGCGGCGCGCTTTTCGAAAAGCTTCCGTTCGAGTTCGACGAGGCCGCCTTGCATCTTTCGCGCATCCGCATTTTCGATCGTGTTCGCTTCGAAGAATTTTTGCCAGGCGACGAGGACCTTCCGTTCTCCCTCGCTTCCGGCCCTCGCGACGGCATCCCGAATTTTTGGAAGCTGGGCCGGATCGCTCACGTAGTTTTTCAGATCGATTTCCGCTTTTGCCAGCGCTGCCGAATCGTCGGCGATTCCCATGTAGGTGGACCAGAAGAGGTCTTCCTTCGGAACGTGGAGACGGAGGTAGGATTCATTCCATTCGCGCGCAAGATTCGTCATGTGGTAACTCTAAACCTAAAAGTCCTCGACGCGGATTGGCGAAATGCGGAAAGACCGGTATACTCGGGTCGGGAACCCTTACGCATCCAGAAAGAAACTATGAACGGCAAACCTCAAACCGTAACTTTCGAAAACTTCGAATCGATTGTGGATACGCATCCGATCGTGATTCTCGACTTCTGGGCCGCGTGGTGCGGGCCGTGTAAAATGTTTGCGCCGGTCTTCGACGCACTCGCCGAACTTCACCCGGATATCTACTTCGGGAAGGTCGACACCGAAGCGGCCCCCGATCTCGCGGCCGCGTTTCAGGTTCGGTCGATCCCGACACTCATGGCGTTCAAGAAGACCGAACTCGTTTTCGAACAGCCGGGGATGCTTCCTCCTGCCGCGCTCGAGGACCTGATAAAAAAGTTACGTGAAAACTAGAACGGGAGGCTCCTTTTCAGTGAGTCTCCCGCCTCTAGATCTCTTTGCACCTTTTCCTAGCTTGCAAAGAGATCAACCCGAAGATCTTCTGGCGTTACTCCGTCATTCGATCTCCAGAATCGATAATCGCATCGAGCTGGGCCATGTGGCGCACTTGCCGCGGGACTAAAATATCCCGGATGACGGCACGCTCGCGCTCGGCTAGGTCCATATCGAGTGCGTCTTGATAAAGTTTCAAGCCGTGCTCTTCACCGGTCCTTAGCGTTCGCAGTGCGGACGACAGGCCGAAAAAACTCCGAACATTTATGAGGGCGGTTATCACCGTTCCCCAAGCGCCTGAATCATCGCTCGGGTGTTCGCCCTTTTTCTCGACGAGCTGACGAAGGCTCTCGCAAGAGCGTTGGTGCTCATTTCGAATTTGGGCGAGAGTGGTGATCGGTGCGAATTCATCTTTAATGGAAGCTTCGATCACGTGATCGTAAGCCTCGATCGCACTCAGTTCCCCACGTAAAATCTTATCGACGAATTTCGCCTGATCGAGTTCGGGGGGTAGGTACTGACCGCGCAGCACGTCCACGGGATTATTCATGAGTGTTGCGTCGAGTTGTTCCATAGGGGGTTCTCCTTTTATTCATCCGTAAAATGGGGGATGCGGCGCTATCCATATTGCCGCGAACCGATACTTACCCCTTATAAAAGCAAGCGACGTGCCGACCTTTTCGGGGAAAAACACCACGCTCAGTGAGGATTTTGTGAGGAAAAAGGATTGTGTTGATTATCTGGCGCTCCGTCCGTAAAACTCGACGACATTCATTAAAATGTTTTTGGACCCACGAGGCCTTTATGAAAAAGATCCTTCTCGTTATCGCTATGCTCAGCGCCACCTCCGTCTTCGCCTGCCCGGGAGATCAATACGAAGTTCAGCAAGTCGCGCTCGACGCGAACGGGGTAATCACCCGCAAAGATATGCGCGAAGTGACGACCACGGATTCTTCGGGAACCGTGAAGGTCTCGATGGAAAACGGAGTGGTCGACAAGCTCACCCTCGAACCCGGCGATGAAGTCCGCTTAAATGCGGCCCCGGGAATCGTGGACGCCACGGTTACGGTGGTCGTGAAGCGCAAGGCCCAGACGGCCGACGAGCAAGGCATCCTGAATACCACTTACGAAGTACATGAAATTTGGACCTCGGGTTGGGGCGGCGGAACGTCCGAGAAAGTCTCGCTCGTTACCGTGCACAGTAACTACCTCGGAAACGGTCAATCGGCGAAGGGATGCGGTTCGGTCGAAGTTCGCGATCTTCCGAATTCGACCGTTCCTCCGATCAAAAAGCCGCAGGAAAAATGGTAAAAATCGCGCGCCGCATTACGTCGGGGATCCGCTCTCATAGCAGGGGACCGGCCGGAGTCGAGAGCATTCTCTAACGGGAGATCGGGCGCTTGACGAAGTCCGCGTTTTTTTGGCAAATATCGTTCGAAACTCATTTTCGCGTCCCCGCAATTTATCCCTAAGGAGAAGCTCCATGATCCGTACTCTTTCGATGATCGCTTTCGCACTCGTAGTCGGGATGCCTTGCGTGGCTCAAGCCGCCTGTGAAGGAGCGAACCTCCAGATTAAGAACCTGACCCTGAACTCTGACGGCGTCGTCACCCGTAGCGTCTACGTGAAGAAAGACGTCGTCGCCACGGACTGCAATCCAGCGTCCGTGAAGTATATTCCGGTGGTTCGCGACACCCTGAAAATCGAAAAGGGCGACTCGATCGTTCTGAACGCTTCCCCCTCGATGGTCGACGCTTCGATCCTCGCCGAAATCATCGTCAAGGACCAAGACCGCGATGCCCAAGGCATCTTCTCGACGACCTACCATGTGGTCGAAGTGC
>JBBQMV010000132.1:0-7343 GCA_038329315.1 Bdellovibrionia bacterium
ATTCCCTGCGTAACTGAGCTTTAGTATCACTCCTAAGGACGATTGACGCGAATGAGTACTCCAGGCGCGATGTCCCTCCGGAAGCAGAATGATTTCCGGTGGGACGTCTTCGACATCATTATCGGCGGTAAGTCTTCGATCGATTCCCGAGAAGGGTTTTCGGTCGCGAGCGCCGACGACGCTGACCGCTTTCTGCTGAGCTACGGATTCGACCTTTCGAATCCGATCGAGTCGGCGGAAGCCCTCGGACATTTTCACGAAGCCGTGAACTTTATTCGCCGTTATTTCATCGCCCCGGAAAACCCGGAAGGGCTCCGGATCGAAATTCCACGTAAGATTCTCGAGCTCACGAACGTCCGCGACCTTTTCCTGTACGCTTCGTACAGCGCCCCGGGGCAACAACGCGATTCCTCGGGCATGCAGATTAAGAACTGGTCCTGCTCGGTTCTGAAGGTGATGCACACGATCGCCCACGTCGATCAGGATCTTCGGGTCGGCTATTTCGCAGATATCCAAAAACAAATTCTCGACCGTTTTTACCGACTCATTCAGCGCGACGAAAATGGAGCGCTTTATTTCGGACATGGACCGGAAGACGACGCGAGAATTCCACTCGTCGAATTCCAGACGAAGCCAAAAAAATCGCGCGATTCGATTTTACTTAAGCTTCTCCATAAACCGGAGAGCGTCGCGGAAGATATTTTCGATCGGGTCGGAATTCGCTTCGTAACTGCGAAAGCGATCGATGCGCTCCGGTTAGTTAAGTATCTGAAAGACCAGATGGTCGTCATGCCTCCGAACATCAAACCTTCGCGTTCGCGAAATACACTCATCGATCTTGAGAGTTTCCGTACGGAACTCACATCCGCGCTTCAGCGCCTCGATTCGGGCGAGGATACGGTAGAGGCCTGCCAAGCTGCGATCGAAGAGGCCGCGCGTCCCCCGACCGTTT
The DNA here is from genome assembly GCA_038329315.1 of Bdellovibrionia bacterium. Lineage (GTDB taxonomy): Bacteria > Bdellovibrionota > UBA1018 > UBA1018 > UBA1018 > JACMQW01. The sequence continues at coordinate 953 of JBBQMV010000132.1, forward strand.
CTCCGGATAATCCACATACGAGCGAGTTTTACCGGTCGATCCAGTTCACGTGCCGTCAGCTCATCAAATTTCGGAATCCGCTTTACGCCGACCTGAAGGAGCTGAAGGCGGCAGCGAAAAAAGACGAATCTTGCTCGGAAGATATTTCGAAATTGGTCGATAAGATCGATTTAAAACACCTTCAGCGCGACGTCCGCTTCTTTTATCCGTACGAAATCCAAGTCGTCGATATCAAGAACCACGAACAGAACGAGCGCGGTCGTAGCGCGCACAGCGAATACAAAAAAGCGCAATTGCAGACGGCGATGCGCCGAGTGATGGGAGCCCTCGCGGATGCGCCTCGATAGCGACATGGTTCTCATCGGAACCGGACTCGCTCCACTCGTGGCCGCCCAGATCCTTTTGCGCCAAGGAAAATCCGTGCTCCTGCTGAATCCGGAGTACGACTTCTTCGGTGAGAATTCTGAATTCGGGTTCGACCCCCTTTTTCCGTGGGCCGGTCGCGAGACGGCGATGCGCATTCGCGACTCGGAAAGCGAAGCGGTCCTTCGCGAACTCCAACCCGAGTTTCCCGGATCGATCGAACTCTGGCCGGAATCCTACACCGGATATCGAGATCCGCTCGCGCCCTTTATTCGGACTCGTAACCGCCTGATCATCGGGAGAAAAGAAGACGAGTCGTGGGCCAGTCGCGAAGAAGTCGCCCTTCATGCGATGGAAAAAGGCGCGCGCGCCCAGTCTTTCGAAGGGTGGGACGCGCTGAAGGGCTTTCCCGGAATTTCGACCTCTAAAATCACGGACCCCGATCGCTACCGCGGAATCGTGATTCCGAAGCTCGGCGATGTCGATGCGGTTCGTTTCCGGAACGGCGTTCGGGAGTTCGTTCGTGAGCGCCTCGGGACTGAACGCCTCGTCGTCGGTGCCGCGCCGATCGAATTCACGAGCGAAGGAGTTCGCTTTCGAAAAGACGGAAAGCCCGTGAACGTACGTGTCGGTGAAGGCGTGCTCACGTTTTGGACACCGAAACTCACATCCTGGATTCTCGGGCTTGCCGCGCGTCACGAAGTGAAACCGAGTCTCCCGAAAGGGATTCGACTCTGGGAAGAGTGGTCGCTTCTTTCGAAAGATCCCGTCGATCCATCCGCGATCGGAATGATCGACGATCTCATTTGCTGGGCGGAAGGCGAAGGCGATCCGATCGAAACCGATGGAAAGCGTCTCGGAGTTTTAAAACCCGGCCCGCTCCACCCGATTACCGATCGTTTCGAAACTTTTCGGGCGTGGGAAAACGAAGTCGTTTCGGGCGATTCGTTCGAGCGAATTTCGGAACTTTGCGACGAAGTCCTCCGCTGGGGGCGTTTCACTTTACGGTCGCTTAAGATTCGTCAGACCTTCGAATGGGAAGGCCACTACCCGAGCTTTATTCTCTTCCGCGAGAAGTTCGAATCGCGGGTCGTTACGGGCTCCGAAGGTTTCGTCGCGGACGTCGTACGAACGGCGCGAGTCGCGGCGACCCGGTTTATCGAGGACGTGCGATGAGTGGAGTGCGAGGATGATTCGAAATTTCCACTCCCTGCGCTTCGATGTCGCACTCGTCGCCGGACCGCGCCTGCCGAATTGGCCGACGGTCGGCGTACGCGAACTCTCTTCGCTCGTTTCGAAGTTCGGGCTCGAAGCGGGTTGGGTCGGGGGGGAAGGACTCGTCGCGAAGGGCGTTCTTTCCACGGGAGGCACCGGTGGGATCGTGCTCGCCGAAGATGCCCAAGGGCGCGCGCACCGCATCCAGGCCCGCGCAGTCGTTCGGTTCGTTTTACCGGACGAAACTCCGAACCCGTTCGAAGGTTCGAGTCACCCTTCGGTCCTTCTCGGAACTACCGCGATGAAGCTCGTCGCGGACCGCGCATTCATCTGGAATGAGCCGGTGGTCATTCTCGGAACCGGGAACCGCGCGCTTCGATTCGGCCGAGGACTCCTCGAGCGCGGATGCCCGGAAGTGACCCTGATTGAGAGTTACGCCGCGTGGGACGGAAAGCGCTACGCGGGATGGGAAGTGGAGCGTCGGCGTTTCGAAGTCCTTGGCGGAAAGATCATCGAAGCGACGCCCGTAAGCTTTCGGAAGACGGGATCGCTCGTCGGTGAGTTCCGGGTGAAAGATCCCAAAGGGATTCGTTTCCTCGAAGCCGCGAAGCTGATTAGTTTCGGACCGTTTTTACCCGAAGAAGGGCTGAAGGAATATCCTCCGGGAAATCTATTGTTCGAAATTGAGCAAACCGCGCCAGTGATTCGTGCATCGGATCCCGAGGGTTGGCTGCTCGAGGAAGAGCGAGCACGGATTCTCGCGGCGCGAATCACGAAAGCACTCGTACCGGAACTCGGAACGTCGCGCGACGAGATCGAAGCGATTCTTCGTCGGTCGCGAAGCCGCATGAAGCGGATGAACCGTTTTCTCGAGGACCCTTTCGAACTTGCGTTCACCGGAAAGTGGACGGCGGGCGCGGTCTTGAAGAATATCAAGCAGTTTTCCGGAGTGCCGAAAACGCTCCAAGCCTCGAAACCGATCGCGTCGATCGAATGCTTCGAGACGATCGGATGCGATCTTTGTGAGCGTGCGTGTCCGACGGACGCGATTCGTCTTGATCGACTTCGTTCACGAAAGGCCGACGAAGAACCGCGCTCGATCCTCGACGAATCCGCCTGTATTTCTTGCGGGCTTTGCGTTCAGGTTTGTCCGAGCTCGACTCCGGTTCTACTTCACGAACCCGAGGGGCGCTCGATGGGTCGGGTCACTTTTTCATGGCGCGAAGGCGATTCGCCGCCGGAACCGGGCACCTTCCTCACGCTGGTGAACCGGAAGGGCGATGCTTTAGGAACGGGTCGAGTGATCGAGCACCGCCCACCCGCAATGCCACCGGACACGCCGACGGGCCTTACGTTTTACTCCGAATTTCTGGTCGAAGTCGAAGTGCCGAACCATCTGATCTGGGAAGCGCGCGGAGTTCGGCGCTTGAAGGCGCATGCTTCGGCGGTCGACGCAGATTTCATTCGTCAGAACAGCCGCGACTTTCTTCCCGACCGGGTCGAGATCTCCTGGAATGGTGGGCGCCGATTCGTGCGGAACGGAATTCCGATTTCGACCGCATTTTTCGAAACCGGATACCAGCGCACGAACGATCGACTTCTTTGCGAAGACGGATCGTGTGGCCTTTGCGAAGTCGAAGTCGACGGATTGAAGCAGCTGGCTTGTTTGACGATGGTCCGGAAGGGGATGGCGATTAAGTCCGTCCGGGATGAAGTCCCTTCGGATGATCTCTGTCCGTGTCTCGGTATCCAAGAAAGCGCGTTTCTCGAACGCGTCGAACAAGGGAACCTCCTGTCGGTCGACGCAGCCCTCGAGAGTACGGGTCTCGGCTCCGGTCGTTGTCACGGCCAGCTCTGCGTTGGTCCCGCGAAGCGCTGCCTCGAAAAAGCGGGGCTCGACGCGAACGAGGTTCGGCATCACCTCGATTGGCGATTCCCATGGTCGGACTGGAAAATCGATCCAGGGAAGCTTTCGTGACGTTTCTTTTTTTGGCGACTCGAAGGAGTTCAGGCCGTAGTGGGATACTTTCCCGAAGGAATTACGAGCGGTCGTTGAGTTGAAAGTTTTGGTTTTCAAAACAAGATCCTGGTCATGTTATCTAAAATCTATGAACTCCTTGAAGCCAATAGAGGCTGACTACTGGAATGCATACGTTTCGATGCTTCCTGAAAATAAACGCCCAAACATCCCTAGAATTACCGCAGGCCACGCAGGAACACCCGCGATCACTGATAGGCTGTTAGATCTGTATTTCCAGGGTCGCAAAACTGCTGGTAGCAGTGTCTTGGAGGACTTTGTTTCTTGTGGGGATCCAATACCGAAGGTCGGTGACTATTGGATATTTTTAGACAGCTCCACGAATCCTCGGTGCATCCTTCGAACTGAACGAATCAGTTTGAATAAGTTCTTTGAAGTGCCCGTTGAAGTCGCACTTGCCGAAGGGGAAGGAGACCTTTCACTCAAATACTGGCGTGAGGTTCACGCAGAACTCTACGAAACACAGCTGAAGCAATGGGGCGTTTCTAATTTAGCGGAAGCTACGGTCATCACCGAGTACTTCTCGATGGTGTACCGGAATCCCTGAACACCGGCGCACTTGCTGCACGCGAATGGGAAAGATGGGAACAGTTCCCGGGAACTGTGAATTGAGTAAAAGAGTCAGACGATATCGACTAGAATTAGGCACTCAAAACGCGCGCGTAAGCGAAGATTTACGTTTCACTTCGGGCGCCCGAAGTGCGCCTTGTCAAATACCCTAGTTAACGAGCAGGTAAGTGCACCGCTGACCGAATGTTTTGGATTCAGTACGAAAGCTTCCGCAGAAATTCCTCGATCTTCGAATTCACGAGATCGGGCAAATCCATCTGTGGGCAGTGACTTCCGTGGCGAATGAGTTCGAACTCGCTCCCCGGAATGAGTTGGTGGAGAAGTTCCTGCTGTTGAAACGGAATGATGAGGTCGTCCTGGCCCGCAAGAATTCGGACCGGTGCCTTTATCGTATGGAGCCAAGTCGATCCGTCATAGTTATCGTAACTGCGGATGAGCGCGAGAAAAACGCGCGGATCCATCTCGGCGATTTGGTCGACGTAGAGGGAGATATCTTCCTTCGCCGTTAGGTGTGGATTGAATCCAAGAAAACCGATCATCCGGTGAACGAGGGGGTTTCCTTTTTGGAGCGTCCAAATTTTTTTGAGGAGCGCCGGCGATTTATCCCGAAGGAGCTCGAGGAGGCGAAATCCGGGTACGAGCGCATTCGAATTTAAAAGGGTCTCGAGCGGACGATTCGCGGTCCCGTTCGAGAGGATCATTCCCGAAACACGCTCTGGGTGCAGGCGGGCAAATTCGAGGACGACGTTTACACCCATCGAGTGGCCGAGGAAAACGGCATCGGGAATTTTCAGTTCGTCGAGGAGGAGTTTTAAATCCTTCGCAAGGCTTTCGAGTGTGAGGGAGCCGATGTCTTCCGGAACTTCGGAATTCTGGTGACCGCGGTAGTCCATCCAGACGGTCTTATAGTTCTTTCGAAAATGTTCGATCTGGTAGGTCCAGTGAAGACTAGAGCAAACGAGTCCGTAACAAAAAATGAGCGGTTTCCCCTCGCCCTCGACCGAATAGAAAAGCTTCGTGCCGTCAAACGAGCGGAAGTATCCGTTCTTCGTCGGAACGTCGGTGTCCGGACGGAGGCGGTCGCGGAGGCTTTTTTTTCGGGATCCGCTCGGGCGGTGTAGAGTTTCCGTAGATTTCATTTCGTGTGCGGCTTCGGTGTCCTGAGCAGAGTATCGCAGACGGATTGAAAGGCTTCACGCGTTTTCGGATCCGACGAGTGGTAAGAATCGTACAGGGCCTGAAAATAGGCCCGGTCTTCATCGGCAATTCGAAAGCTCGGTATCCCCGCGATGGAGATGGCGAGACCGGGCCGACCCACTCGGTTTGAGATCTTGGCTGCGTATTCGCGCTCGAGCACCGATAGGAGGTCGGTCTCCGCCAAGCGGAGGGCGCGAACGAGGGTAGAAATATGGACGGGCGGTAGCGGCGTTACGCCTCGCTCGATATTCGATATAAACTGCGTCGTGACTGGGGGGTCGAAGAGCTGCCCGAGCGCGCGCTGGCTCAAGCCAACGCTCTCGCGTTTCTCTTTCAGAAAATGGCCAACGAGACCTGGCGACGCTGGATACGGACCGCGATTGTCACCCATGAAGATATCTTAACGCTCTGCGTCGACGTTCGTCAACTCAAGTCACTGAGGATTTGGAAATTTGCTGTCTTTTCAATAGGATAGTTTTTGATGGCTTCGCCAAAACTGCCTGGATCATCGGCCTCGATATCCCCCCGAGAATGGGTCATCCGGTACCTTCCGGCGGTCCTCGCTTTCCTCTATTTCGCGTTCCTGGCGAGCCTTCCCGCGATCACCACTCGGTGGCTCGATTTCCCCGTTTACTGGGACGCGGGGAAAAAGTCGCTTATCGGTCAGACGGTTTACGACGTCGCCGGGCACTTCCAGTACAAGTACTCACCGCTCGTGGCGCTCCTCTTCGGGAAGCTTTTCGAAACGGTTTCGTTCGAAACCGCGTCGTTCGTTTTCCAGAAATCGATGCTCCTTCTTTGGGCGGCGCTTTTCTTACGGTTCGCGCGACGGGATTTTCGCGTCCTTCTCTTCACGATTCTCTTCTTCGGGAACGCCCTTCGCCTCGACCTCGAACTCGGGCAGATCAATGCACTCGTTCTTTACCTCCTCGCCCTCCTGTTTGGTGCACTCAATCGGCCTTCAAAATGGAGCGAAGACCTTCCGTTCGGGTTCGTCTTCTCCTTCGC
>JBBQMV010000133.1:0-7330 GCA_038329315.1 Bdellovibrionia bacterium
GCCATTCGCACTCGTATTGACCGGTATGTATTTAATCGGTCGTTCGCTTCCGGTTCAGGTCCTCATCGGAATGCAGATCGTTGGCTGGATCGTTCAGTACGTAGGCCACTTAAAATACGAGAAGAAGAGCCCGGCCTTCTACCAAAACCTCACCCACCTCCTGATCGGACCGCTCTGGGTTTTCGCCAAGGCAATCCGTTACGGAGAAGTCGTTTAAACCGCCATTTCTTCTTCCAGTAGTCCCAACCTAAAATCGCGATACCGATCGACTCGGAAGCGATCGTGAAGGGTTGGGCCCCACTTTTAAAATGGTCTGAGAAGGACGTAAACGGCATGTCCGCGAAACTCGACTGGAGAAACGGGAAGAGCGCTGCGATTCGAAGCGAAGACTCGCCCCCGAGTTCCATCACGTGCGAGAGCCAGTAATCCTGAAATCCGTCGAGGACGAGGTGGGTCGCGACCCCGATCGTGAGCGCCGCGAAGAGTGGAGACTTCCGGATGAAAGCGATCAGCGAGAGCGCGAAAAGAAAAAGTGCCGTGTGGCCGAAGGTGCGCGTGCAGGAGACTAAACCGATCTCGAGCCCATGGCGTCCGGTCACGAACGCGGCGCCATAATAGAGCGGTTTGTCGATGAGGTCGGGTAAAAGGGTCCCGACAAGCACCCACCGCAGCGGGAGTTTCCGACTAAACGGAGCGGCGAGTTTCGATCCGATGCCGAGGTGGCCGAATATCCACATTACGGCACCGTCAGCACGACCTTACCGAAGAGCTTCCGATCTTCGATGAGGGTCATCGCATCTCCGATTTTTTCCATAGGGAACGTGCAGTCTACGACGGGTTTAAGTTTTCCTTCGCCAACGAGTTTTACTGCGCGAATCAGATCGGCCTTCGCACCCATCGTCGTTCCGAGGAGCGAAATATTTTTGAAAAAGAGAAGTTTCAGATCGATCGTAACCTCTCCGCCTGTCGTCGCTCCACAGGTCGCTAAACGCCCACCGACCGCGAGGCTCCGCATCGAGTCGACGAACGTATCTTTTCCGACGTGATCGATCGCGACGTCGACGCCGCGTCGTCCGGCCGCTTTCAGAATCGTCCGCAATTCCTCGCGAAACGGACCTTTCCGATAATTAATGACGTGGTCCGCGCCGACCGCCTTCGATTTAGCGATCTTCGTGTCGTCGCCGACCGTCGTGATCACCGTCGCGCCATAGAGTTTCGCGAGCTGAGTCGCGGCGATCGAAACCGAGCTTCCTCCGGCTTGAATCAGTGCATATTCTCCCGCGACGATGCGTGCTTTACGCACGACCATCGACCAGGCGGTGAGGTACGGAATGCCGATCGAGGCCGCATCCGTGAATGAAAGCGAATCGGGAATCGGAATGAGATCGGCCATGGGAGCGACGATCGAATCGGCACAACCGCCGTCGAACGTTTCGCCCCGAATTCCGAAGGTCGCGCAAAGCGGATCGTTCTCCGCGAGACAGTGCGCGCATTTTCCGCACGAGGCGCCTGGAGAAACGATGACTCGCGAACCGATCTTTAGGCCCGCAGGCGCGGGACCCTCACCGAATTCCGCGATGACCCCGACCGCGTCGGTGCCCGGAATAAGCGGGAGCGGGAATTTATGGCCGGGAACGCCCTTACGAACCCAGAGGTCGAGGTGATTCAGGCCGACGGCCTTCACTTCGATCCGTGCTTGGCCAGGGCCTGGCTTCGGCTGATCGATTTCGACCCACTTAAAGACCTCATTTCCGCCGTGCGATTCGACCCGCCAGGCTTTCATGTCTAGAAGTGCTTCTTCACGAGTTCGGCGATCTTCTTTCCGGAGATGCCATGCTGGTCGTAGAGTTCTTCCGGTTCACCGGATTCGCCGAACTGATCTTGGACGCCGATTTTCACGAGTTTCGCGTGACGATCGAGTTTCGCCAGCGTTTCCGCCACGCAAGAACCGAGTCCGCCGATAACCGAGTGATCTTCGACCGAAAGGATCAGGTCCGCGCCCGAGACCGCAGCGGTTACTCCGGCTTCGTCGAACGGTTTCAGACAGTGCACGTTATAGAGCGTGATGGAGGCGTTCGAGCCGGCAAGAAGTTCTGCTGCCTTCACGGCTTCGGCCGTACCGGCCCCCGAGGCGAACGCGACGACTTTCTTCTTCCCCGACGCGGCTTCGGTCAGTTTCGTGATCTTCGTCGCTTCCCATTTCGCTCCGACCTTTTCGGTCATCGGAAAGAGGTTTGGAAGATTTTGGCGGGTGAGGCGGAGATAGGCCGGGCCCGTCCACGTTTCGCAGAGGTAATCCATCACGAGTTCGGTTTCGCGCGCATCCATCGGCTGAAATACGCCCATCGTTGGGAGCGCCCGCATGAGGGTGATGTCTTCAAGCCCCATTTGGGAGTGGCCGTCATCGCCGATTCCGACACCGGCGTGGGTGCCGATCAGGCGGACGTTCGCACCCGAGTAGGCGACAGAAATACGAATCGTATCGTATCGACCGGTGAGGAAGCAGCCGAACGAGCAAAGGAATGGGAGTTTTCCAGTAAACGCGAGGCCCGCTGCCGCGCCGATCATGTTGGCTTCTTGGATTCCCATTTCGAAGAATCGTTCCGGGTACTTCTTGGCGAAGATTTCGGACTTCGTCGATTTCGCGAGGTCGGCGTCGAGGACGACGATGTTTTTTTTCTTTTCGCCCCAGGCGGCCAGGGATTCACCGAAAGCTTGGCGGGTGGATTTCGACATCTTTAGTTCCCTTTCATTTCGGAAAGTTTCTTTTTGATTTCGGCGACGGCGCGGTCGCGCTCATCGGTTTTCGGAACGACTCCATGCCAGCCGATTTGATTTTCCATGAACGAAACTCCCTTACCCTTCACCGTGCGGGCGAGGATGAAGAACGGAGCGGTGGCGCCCGATTCGTGGTGTTTCCGAAAGTCGGCGTAGGCGCCGAGAATCGCATTCATGTCGTGCCCGTCGATTTCGACGACCTTCCAACCGAAACTCTCCCATTTTCCCTTAATCGGTTCGAGCGGCATCACTTCGGAAACCGGTCCGTCGATCTGTCCACCGTTCGCGTCGATAATCGCGCAGAGATTTCCGAGTTTGTACTTCGAAGCCGACATCGCCGCCTCCCAAACTTGGCCTTCTTCGATTTCACCGTCACCGAGGACGCAGAACACGCGTCCCTTTTTTCCGTCGAGGCGAAGTCCCATCGCCATTCCCTGGGCGACCGACAGTCCTTGGCCGAGAGAGCCCGTCGAAGCTTCGACAATCGGCATTCGTACACGGTCCGGGTGACCTTGAAGTCGGGACCCCGTCTTCCGAAGCGTCATCAGTTCTTTTTCTTCGATGAATCCCTTTTTTGCGAGGATCGCGTAGAGGGCCGGCACGCCGTGACCCTTCGAAAGGATGAAATGATCGCGATCCGCAGCTAAGGATTTCGCTGAATCGACGCCCTTCATTTCACCGAACCAGAGTCCAGTGAGGAGATCGATCATAGAAAGACTACCGCCCGGGTGTCCAGACTTCGCCTCCGTCAGCATTTCGATGATCGGAATCCGGAATTCTTGGGCCAAAACGGCGAGTTCTTTGGAGGATTGCATGCTTTATTCATCGCACGCGTACCGGAGAAGAGTCGAGTTGAATGCAATGCGAAAAACCGCGCTGCATAGAACAGCTCGTCTCGCTACGGTCGGGCATAGCCCGCCCATCCGCGAGCGAGCCTACTCGTTGGCCATTGACCCCGTTTGACGCTTTGCTAGAGTTGAAATCATGTCGAAAAAGGGGTGGGTTCTCTCCACCGTCGCGTGTGGCACGTTCATGGCCACCCTCGACTCCAGCATCGTCAACATCGCTCTCCCTACGCTGACGAAGGTACTGCATTCCGACCTACGTTCGATCAAGTGGATCATCGTCGTCTACCTCCTTACGATCACCTGTACGCTGCTTCCGTTCGGACGACTGTCCGACCTATACGGTCGGAAAAAAATCTTTCAGTGGGGTTTCATCGTCTTTACGATCGGCTCGCTCCTCTGTGGGTTCGCGGCGAACATCGAGCAGTTAATTGCGTTCCGAATTCTACAGGGTCTTGGCGCTTCGATGCTCATGTCGAACGGACCGGCGATCATTACCCAGACTTTCGAATATGGAAGTCGTGGAAAGGCGCTCGGAATTCTTTCGATGGTCGTCAGTCTTGGACTCGTTTCGGGCCCGACGATCGGCGGCTTTCTCATTGGTTCGCTAGGCTGGCGTTCGATCTTTCTCGTGAATATCCCGATCGGACTTTTGGGATTTCTTTTCGCCGGTCGGCATCTCGATCCGATGGGTGGACGCCAGAAACACGGACCGTTTGACTGGGGCGGAGCGTTTCTCCAGATGCTCGTTCTTCTCCTCTTTATTCTCTTCGTCGATCCGCCTTCATTTACGATCGCGGATAGCAATCCGATCCTACTCTCGCGCTGGTGGCTCGGAGGTGGACTTCTTTCGACGGGGTTCATTTTCTACGTCATCCAGCGGCAGGTTCCTGAGCCGATCCTCGATTTATCTCTTTTTAAAATCCGGACGTTTTGGGCCGCAAATCTGGCGAATTTCCTGAATTTTATTTCTTACTCCTCACTACTTGTTCTCATGCCGTTCTATCTCGAAGAAGTCCTAGGACTCGATCCTGAGCACGCGGGATTTCTGATGAGTGCAATTCCTCTCACCGTCTTCGTAGTTGCTCCGATATCGGGTCTCCTCTCCGATCACTTCGGAACACGTTACCTCTGCGCTTTCGGCGCGCTCGTCGCGGCTGTAGCGCTTCTGACGATGGCGGGCGTACTCGGCGATGGACTTCGAGAAACGACGCCTCACTTTAAAGTAGTAATGGGCCTCCTGGCGATCGGGTTCTCTTCAGGGCTATTCCAATCTCCGAATAACGTAGCGCTCATGAGCGCGATCCAGACACAGAAGCTTGGTGTCGCCTCGGCCGTCATGGCCACCATTCGAAATCTCGGACTCGTCACCGGTACTGGAATCGCAGCGAAGCTTTTTTCTTGGCGCCATTCCGAGACTGGCGACTTCGTAGAAGCTTTCCACTTCGCCATGATCGTCGCGGGCGTTCTTTCTCTCGGAGCGATGATGGCTTCGCTCGCGAAACGAGATGAGGTCGCCGAGCCGGACGGTTACGAATGAGCAGACGCGAACGCGAGTATACGCCAGAAGAAGCGTATGCGCTTACGATGCGAGATGCGATTCCGCATTGGTACGGCGGTTCCCCGCTCGTGGTCGGCGTCGACCTCCACGATCGACAGTATCCCCAACCCCTCGATCCAGTACTAAACTCCGGGAATTGGGTTTTCTTTTTTGTTTCCGCGACGGGCGCGGAATTTCCGTATGTTCGAGAGATCTACCTCGCTTGGCTGAAACGATTTAGAAATCTCGGCGTGAATTTCGTTTTCTCGTTTCGCGGGCACTACGCTTACTTTTTTGAACGTCGGGCGATGGAGGCTTGGGTTCACTCGCTCGGTTTCGGAACGCCCGTGGTTTGCGATGTCACCGGTGCGCTTTCTCGATCTTTCGGCGCGACAGGCGAACCAGCAATCGCGCTTCTAAGTGATGGAAAGATCTCCTTCGTCGATTCGGGCCCATCTTGGGCAGAGAACGCCGAAGCGCGGCTCCAAACGCTACTACGTATGAGCTCTCCAGGACTCCCACTTTGGCCAGTTATTCGCGACGACGGTAATCTCATCCGAACGACCGATCGATGGCCCCTTCGCGAAAACGCAAAGGCCGTCACCACGAAACAAGTCACTTTCATTGGGAATTGGCAGTTCGACGATCAGCGGGTCATGACCGTCGATCCGAATGCGGAAATCCATTTCATCGCACCTGCTTCATCGGTGGAAATCGTCGCCAGGAGCCTAAGTGACACGGGGGATCCGACTCGGATTCGTTTCGATGCTGAAGGGGCTTCGTTTTCTGATTTTTTCGCCGGAAAAGATTTCGTGGTCGACGATGAAGGGAACTCGAGTGTGATGCTCGGCGGGCCGCGGGCCTACTTCGCGCTAAAGAAGCTCACGCCAGCACTTCGTAAACTCTGCTTTCGGTTTCCTTACGCGAAGGTCAGTCCGGTCGCCATTTATGGTTTTGAATTTGGAGATTTGGCTCCGAGTTCGACCGCCGGCTGACCGGCGTTTTTTCGAGCGTTTTCAAGATTTCGTCTCATCTCGGGGTATTTCACGCGGGATAGTGCGGACTCCCGAATGCGGGCACGATAAGAATCTTCGTTCTCGTTTTCGAGTGGAGACCAATCCGAGATGAGTGCCGAATCACGGGCGTCTTTAGGCCAGGTTTCTTCCAGGCGAACGGGTTTCCTATTATAAGGACAGACCTCTTGGCAGATATCACAACCCGCAATCCAAGTACCCATCTTGCGTTTCGTTTCCGCGGAAATCGCGGACCATTCGCCGCGTTTTTCGAGCGTGAGGTACGAAATACATTTTCTTGAGTCGAGACTACCGGGTTTGAGGAAAGCACTCGTCGGGCACCCATCGAGACAAGCCGAGCAATTTCCGCAATAGTTCGGAAGCGGATTAGGTCCGAGTCCCGTTTCCCGATCGAGCAGAATCGTAGCAATGAAGAGGTAGCTTCCGAGCTGAGGGTTGATCAAAAGTGTGTTTTTTCCGATCCACCCAAGTCCTGCGAGAGTGGCCCAAGAGCGTTCTAAGACGGCACTCGTATCGACGCAAATTTTCCATTTTGCTTCGACTCCCCATTTCGTGAGGGCGTCAGTAAGCATTTCGGGTAGACGTTCGTGATAGTCCGGACCCTGAAGGTAGCGAGCGTAGCGGGGAGTGGTCGAGTTCTCTGTGGTTTCGGCCGTTCTCCGATATGGAATCGCACAAACGATCACTGACCTTGTTGGCGGAAAAACGAGGGTCGGATCGAGACGCCGGGCGAGCCCGCGTTCAAGATACGCCATATCTCCGTGGTAACCCTTTTCGATCCATTCAGCGTATCGATGGGAGTGTTCGCGGAAGGCGTCCCGAGCGAGCGAAAGATCGACGGCCCCGACGAGTGGGAAGCCGGCTTCACGAATCCGTTCGAAGAGCGAAGCAATTTCTGGAGTGAGTCTCTCAGCCGTACTCGCGGTAGGCACTGAGACCTCCCTCGAGCGAACGAATACGCTCGAAGCCGAGCGTACGAAGTCCCATGATCGCGTGCATCGAGCGTACGCCGTGGGCGCAGTAAACGACGATGTCCGCGTCCGGATCGAGTTCGAGGCTCGCGCGGGACATGAGGTCGCCAAGCGGGATGTGCTTCGTGCCTTCGAGGCGATCTTCCTCGTATTCCTCGGGCT
>JBBQMV010000134.1:0-7316 GCA_038329315.1 Bdellovibrionia bacterium
GACTGGAGCATTCGGATCTACGGTGTTCGTCGAAGTCGTTTGGGTGCCGTCTCCGGTGGTGGTCGGCGCGTTCGGATCGTAGGACGTCGTTCCCGGTACCGCCGCGGTCAGGGCGCTTTGGTCGTATTGGTACATTAAGGCGGCTTGGTTAGCGGCGGTTCGGCGGGCGTAGTTCGCGTTCGCCTTCGAATCTTTGGCGATTTTATCCGAAACGATTGCGCTCGAGATACTTTGGGCTGCTTGCATCGCGGTTTTGAATGCGGCGGCAGAAGCGAGGTTGCGTGCGCCAGTTTGTTCCTTCACGGCAGCGTCGTAACGAGCGGCGCTCATGTCTCCTGCTTGCATTTTTGCAATCGCACCGTTCGTATCGGAGAGCATATCGACGTTTTTTGAGTCTGCCGATTGGGCGCTATTCCATTCGGCGAGACTACCGATTGCTTGCTTATGTTGATTCGCCATGGCCGCGAGTTTTGCGGTCGCCGCAAGGTTAACGACCCCGAGGACTTTTTCGTAAGTCGCCGAAGTCTTCGCCAATTTCGCCGCACCGTCTTGGGCGTCAGCTAGCGTGCCGGTTTGGGCGTTCTGAACAGAGTGGGCCCCGAGCGTGTTCACTACGGTGCGGCCAGCGGTGGACAGAACTTGGTTCGTGACTTCCGCGCCTTTCGCCCAGTTTTGCGTGGGTTGGCAATGAAACTTATCGAACTGGGTTTGAGTGATTTCGCCCGACGATAGTCTCTTACGCGCAAGGGCTAAAGAAACAGAACAAGGGTCAGCGGCGTCCTTTGCGTCTACCTTTTCTTTTTTCTCTTCTATGATTTTTCCGGTTTCGGAGTCTACTTCGTACGTTTGTCCGTTTTTCGTGATGGTAATTGTCCCGGATTTACCCGCGGCGAGGTCCTTTGCTTGAGTCCCGCTTGCTGCATGATATTCGTTTCCGGCTGCGTCGGTAAACGTGTAGTCCGTGGACGTTCTCGAGTTCGCAGAACCCGGAGGGTTCACCGTATATTGTTGGTTGAAAGTGCCGTCGGCATTCGTCGTGCCGAAAGCGGTACTTACGACGGGTTCATTGTCCTGCTTTTTTCCGTCGCCGTTGGTGTCTTTGAATGTAACTTGTTTATCTTTTCCAGATGCATCGTCGTGTACGACATCGGCCTGGATGATTTGTCCTCTATCGGCATGATTGAGGACTGCTTGCGTATTCGGGTTAACGTTGGTGGTGCCGTCTTGACTGGCACTGGATGTGCCACCGGAATTATCGCTCACTGGGCTTTGTATCTGCGCAGGAACCTGCGCATGGTGAACGTTCGACTGAATCTTGTTTGCGGTTTTGCAGACGCTGATGCACTGAGCTTGAAGTGGGGTCACCGGTTGTTGGCTCACATAGGCGGCAAGCGAATCGGCGCCGGTCTGAGTGCGAAAATATTGGGCCGTACACTTCGAGTAAGGGGATGCGACATCTCGGTCATAAAAGTACTGAACGTACACATTATTAGGGGCGTTGATGCGCGCGCCGCACTTAACCGGCGATGCCCAGCTCGCTACCGGGAAAACGGAAACAATAAGTGCGAGAATCATTTCGGTGCGAAAATAAAGACCCACGTGAAACCCCCTGGGCGACGACGGGAAACTCCCGCCCTCAACAGAACTCATCGTGAAAACCTCTGAGATTCTTGACCCCTACAGTCTATTTTGACTGCCCCAC
The DNA here is from genome assembly GCA_038329315.1 of Bdellovibrionia bacterium. Classification (GTDB taxonomy): domain Bacteria; phylum Bdellovibrionota; class UBA1018; order UBA1018; family UBA1018; genus JACMQW01. Next base: position 1,703 of record JBBQMV010000134.1, read on the forward strand.
GTACCATAGTAAAGAGATCAAGTATTAAAAACCCGCCACAATTCAGGGAAAAAAGGCCGTTTTCGTGGGTCACGGGTGACACACTCCGCTTAAAATCAAACCGGATTCTGACGGAAAGGGCTTTGCATCGCCGGGGATTGCCCGGACACTAAGGGCATGGGTGAAACGAAAACGGCGGCTCCGAAGTCTGAAAGTAAGGTCCCGAAAGAGGGCGAATTCTACCAAGGCCAGCTTTGGTACTCGCGGCGCGGAAACGTGCTGACCATCGGCCTGACGAGCGGCGCGATCGATAAGCTCGGCGATCTCGACGGCATTACTCTGCCCGAAGAAGGCGACCATTTCGACGCCGGCGACGACATCGTCACCGTCGAGGGAACCCACGGGTCCGTCGAAGTCGCACTCCCTACGAAGGGCGTGGTTCTCTCGGTAAATCCCGTCGCGAGCGACCCGGTCGCCGTGTCCGAAGACCCGCTCGAAGAGGGCTGGCTCGTGAAATACCAGGTCGACGATCTCGAATCGCTGCTTGATCTCGACAGCTAAGCGGAAAACCCATTTTCAAGCATGGCCCGCGTCGCCGAAACCGTTCGCGTTTGCGTGGGCAATGGTGCGTTTCCGTTACGTCATTTCTTGCGAACTCCGCGTGAAATGAAATGCCTTTTGACCGACGTCGCTAGTAACGAAAACGCACAAATGCCCAAGTGCTTTCGGTGGTTCTAGGAGTCGAGTGGCCACCGAAAACCGGACCGAAGGATTACTTCGGATTCCAGTTCTTATACTTCGCGGGCAGGGTTTCGACCTCGCCACCGCGAAAGGAAGGCTGATTTGCTGACTCGTCGTTCACCTTCGCGATAATCGCCGCGCGCTGGGCGGCCGGAAGGAGAGCCGTCGAATTGAGATAAATCGACTTCGCTTCGAGATCGATCTGGGGCGTAGAAATGAAAATCACACTCCGCTTTTTGATCGTATCGATGATGAGTTTACTCAGCGGCTGATCGTCTTTTCCGTAAAATTTTCCGGACTCGTAATACGGAAGCGAGAGGCAGCCCAAGCTTGATTGCTCGGTCGCGTTCAGCTTCGCCATTTCGCGCGGATGAATCGTCGGCCAGGGGTGGAGTACCGTCGCGCGTTCATGCACATTCGAATTTAAAGCGCCGTCGATTCCGTGGAAACGCAGGGAATACCCCCACATTCCTTCGTAAGGCAAGTCCGACGCGAGTACGAAACCCACCGAACTTTTATTCGAGTCGACGACGTTCGAGAACTGTTCGGGGAAACGATCTAAATTTGCATCGGACTTCCGTCCGTGGTGGACCCAGGTTTGGAAAAGGACGTGCTCGTTCTGGAGATCGAGCACGAGAAAGCGGCGGGATTCGGTTTTCAAGCCGAAGTCGACGATCGTGACGATATCGTTCCGAATGCCGCCCGTCGGGAAATTCGCGACGATTTGGCGAAGTCCGCGGATCGCCTGATTGAATATCCTAAAAGTCACCCAAGTCGCGTCGGGGAGGACTTTCATCACGGCGGCCGGAACGGGGTCCGCCTGCTCTTTGAAGGAGTCGCTGGATTCGATATAGGCCGAGCGCTTTCCGTCGCGGTAGCGATTCACCTCGGAATTCCGCCAAACCTTCTGGGACGAGTAGTCCTTTTGAAGGCGGTCGTAGAGGTGCTTCGATTCGACGTCGTTTTTAGGGACGCTGAAGGCGAAAGCGGCAGTGGGGACGAGGACCAAAACAAACGTCGCTACAAGCCATCTCACTGGGTGTTCCTCCATGAACAAGCCTTGGGACGCGGGACCGTTCTCTTGAGTTTACACGGTATTTTGCTCCGGAAGCCAAAGGCGAGGCTGCGTCATCATGGAAGGATGATGAGAACGCCCGCCCGGGGCCGGTCGGCGGCCTTTTTCATCGCAGAAGCGGCGCGTCAAATGCTAAAGATCCGCCATGAAAAGAGCTAAAAATACGTTCTTCATCAAGACATTCGGATGTCAGATGAACGTAGCCGACTCGGAGCGTATGGCGTCTCTGCTCGCGGCCAAAGGAATGAAGCCCGCCCGCGACGCCGCGGAAGCCGGACTCATCTTGATCAATGGCTGCACCGTGCGCGAAAAAGCCGTGCATAAAGCCGTATCGACGCTCGGACGCTACCATCACGACGGAAAAGACGCAGGCCTCGATCGTCCGATGATCGGGATCGGCGGATGTGTCGGTCAGCTCGAGAAAAAAACACTCTTCAAGCGCGCCCCCTATATCGACTTCGTCTTCGGTACCGACACGATCGATAGCCTTCCGGAGATCGTCCACCGCGTGGAGAACGGCGAGAAGCACGTCGTGTTCGCCGACTTCGACCGGACTCAGAATTACTCGACCGAGACGAAGGTGTTTTCGACGAAGGCCCAGGCCTTCGTGAACATTATGAAAGGCTGCGATAAGTTCTGCACCTACTGCATCGTCCCGTTCACCCGCGGCCGGGAAAAGTCCCGCACGATCGACGAAGTTTTATTAGATTTGGTTCGCCTCGTCGCGAGCGGCGTCCGCGAAATCACGCTCCTTGGCCAAAACGTAAATTCCTTCGGCAAGGGTAATCCGAATACGACGGAACGCGAGCCACGCGAACTCCACAACCAAATCGGCAAAGTCGGCCCGCGCGACGGCGATGAGAACTTCCCGCAGCTTCTGCGTGCAATCGACGCCGATCCGAGGCTCGCGAAACTGAAGCGCGTGCGCTTCACATCGTCGCATCCACTGGATTTCTCCGACGAACTCATCGCGGCCTACGCCGATGTGAAAATTCTCGCTCCGCAGCTCCACCTCCCGGTCCAGAGCGGATCGAACCGCATTCTCGCGAAGATGGGCCGCCACCACAAAATCGAATCCTACATCGCCCAAATGGACCGCATCCGGGAACTCAATCCGAGGGTCGGCCTTTCGACCGATCTCATCGTCGGTTTCCCCGGCGAGACTGAAGAAGATTTTCAAGCCACCATCGCGCTCCTCGACCGCGTTCAGTACGACAACATCTTCGCGTTCGCGTATTCGCCACGCCCAGGGACGCGCGCCGCGAAGCTCCCCGACGACGTCTCGAAGGAAGACAAAAATAACCGCCTGAACCGCCTTCTGCAGCACCAACTCGGAATCTCGCTCGCTCGCTCGAAGCTCCTCATCGGAACCGAGATGGAAGTGCTCGTCGAAGGCGATGCGAAGCGCTCGACGATGGTCGAAAAGGGGACGGCGAAGGGTCGAGTTTGGACCGCGCGTACCGGATGTAGCCGTGTCGTGAATTTCGGCGACGAGTCCGGACGAAATCTCACCGGTCGGTTCCTGCGTGTAAAAATCACGGACGCGACCGCACTTTCTCTGCGCGCCGAAGTGATCCACGACGCCCTTGAGGCCGAAGGGTTTACGTATCAGCCGATGGCAATGTCCTTCGAAGATCTCGCGCCGTCTATCGACTCCGCCGTCTCCGTACCGGGGGTTCAATGAAGCGCGGAATGAGCGAGCGAGAACCGTTAATCCTCCCGCACCACGGAACGTGGCCAGAGATCGATCCGTCCGCGTTCATCGCCCCGTCCGCCGACATCATCGGTGAAGTCGCGATCGGCGCCGAATCTTCGGTCTGGTTCCAGTGCGTGGTCCGCGGCGACGTCGAGTCGATTAAGATCGGGAAGCGCACGAATATCCAAGACCTCACGATGCTTCATGTCGACCGTCGCGACTGTCCGCTCGTCATCGGCGACGAAGTCACCGTCGGCCACCGCGTGATCCTCCACGGCTGCACCGTCGGAAACCGAGTTCTCGTCGGCATGGGCGCGATCGTGATGAATAACGCCGTGATCGGCGACGACTCGATCGTCGCGGCCGGCGCGCTCGTTACCGAGGGAAAAGTTTTTCCACCTAAATCGCTGATCATCGGCGCGCCTGCGAAACTTTCGCGCGAGTTAAAGCCCGAGGAGCTCGCTTTTTTAACGAAGTCCGCGAATAACTACGTCGGCGATTCCCGCGAATACCTCGCGACGCTCGCCCGAATGGACGAAATCGAAGAAGAGGATCTATGAAATTCTACGGCTCAGAAAACGGAAATCCGGTAGAAGCGCTCACGTTCGACGACGTTCTCCTCGTCCCGGGATATTCCGAAGTCCTTCCGAACGCGGTCGACACCCGCGTGCGCCTCACGAAAAAGATCGGCCTCGCGATCCCGCTGATTTCTTCAGCGATGGACACCGTGACCGAAGCGAAGACTGCGAAGGTCATGGCCCAAGAAGGCGGCATCGGCGTCATTCATAAAAACTTTACGATCGCCGAGCAGGCCCTCGAAGTCTCGAAGGTGAAAAAAGCCGAGTGGGGAATGATCCAAGACCCGATCACAATCGGGCCGGAAGCGACGCTCGAACAAGCGAACACGCTCATGGGAGAATATAAAATCTCCGGACTGCCCGTCACGATCCCGACCCCGCAAGGGAAGAAGCTCGTCGGCATTCTTACGAACCGCGACCTTTCCTTCGAATCTGATTTCTCCGTCACCGTCGAGAGCCGCATGACGAAGGTTCCGCTTAAAACGCTGTCCGAAGGCGTGACTCTCGAAGATGCGAAGCAGGGCTTGAAGGAGTTTCGCCTCGAGAAGATCCCGGTCGTCGACGCGAACGGTTGTTTGAAGGGTCTCATCACTTCGCGCGATATTAAAAAGCAGCGCGAGTTCCCGCACGCAAACAAAGACCGTTTCGGCCGCCTCGTCGTCGGCGCCGCCGTCGGTGTCGGTCTAGAGGCGATGGAGCGCGCGACCGCGCTCGTCGAGGCGGGCGTCGACGTCCTCTTCGTCGACTCGGCCCACGGCCACTCGAAGGGCGTGCTCGACTGCGTAACGAACCTGAAGAAAAAATTCGGTGACCGCGTCGAAATCATCGGCGGGAACGTCGCCACCTACGAAGCCGTCATCGCGCTCGTCGAAGCCGGCGCGGACGCGGTGAAAGTCGGCATCGGTCCAGGCTCGATCTGTACGACCCGCGTGGTCGCCGGGATCGGCGTGCCTCAGCTTTGGGCGGTCGGCGAGTGCGCTCGCGCGGCCCGCGAAAAAGGAATCTCGATCATCGCCGATGGCGGGATAAAGCTTTCGGGCGACATCACGAAGGCACTCGCCGCTGGCGCGAACACCGTCATGATCGGCTCGCTCTTCGCGGGGACGGACGAGTCGCCGGGCGAAATCGTTCACTACCAAGGACGTTCGTTTAAAACTTACCGCGGCATGGGTTCGCTCGGCGCGATGTCGAAGGCCCAAGGTTCGAAGGACCGTTACTTCCAAGCGGACGTCTCGAATAACGATAAGCTCGTACCCGAAGGAATCGAAGGCCGCGTACCGTATCGTGGGTCGCTGGGCGCGAGCATCCACCAGCTCATCGGCGGCCTAAAGTCTGGCATGGGCTACGTCGGCGCGAAGTCGATCGCCGAGCTCCAAGAAAAGGCGCGGTTTCTCCGCATCACGAACAGCGGACTGGCCGAGAGCCACCCGCACGATATTGTGATCACTAAGGAAGCTCCGAACTACCGGACGCCGAGCTAAGCCGCTACCGAGGTTTGCCAAGACGGCTTGATTTCCCGATGCCGCTGACAATGAAGTCGAGGTC
>JBBQMV010000135.1:0-7292 GCA_038329315.1 Bdellovibrionia bacterium
AACACCCCGAAATCGTGAGCATCCGGATCTTCAATTTTCGGTTTCCTCGACGCCGAAAGATCATCCCCATCTCACCGAAAATGAGGCCGAGTGGGATCGCCCAATAAGGCAGAAATTTGATCACGAAATAGAGGAAGCGCATGCGACTAAGAAAAGTATGTCAGGTTCTTTCTGACAAATGTAGCCGAAGATTTTGAGAGGGGGTCGCCGCAAAGCTCAATCCGGATTTTATCTCGCGTACGGGGATTTGGAAAATGGTGGCCTCGTTCGATGGCACTCAGGTACTGCCTCGCAACCCCCACTCGCCCCGCAAGCTCGGCCTCGGATCTCGTATCCGAGGCTGAACGTCGGCGTTCGGACTTCGAAGCTCAAGAGTGGAGAGACCGAAATCCTTTTGGCGACGCAGTATGACTTGATTAAACATGCCCTGAAGTAATGCAAACACCGCGCGCAAGGACCCAAAAAAACAAAGGCCTACATTTGTCAGGAAGAATCAGACATCGCGGCGACAGCACCTTTAGCCTTAGGCCAAGAACGTACGGAGCGCGGAGATTTGATCCGTCTTCTCCCACGTGAAGTCGGCGTCTTCGCGACCAAAATGGCCGTAAGCGGCAGTCTTCGCGTAGATCGGACGAAGGAGATTCAGCGACTCGATGATTCCCGACGGCCGGAGGCGGAAAACTTCCTTCACGGCCGCTTCGATTTTTTCGAGTGGGGCTTTCTCGGTTCCGTAGGCGTTCACCATCACGGAAACCGGATCGGCGACACCGATGGCGTAGGCGAATTGGACAAGACATTTATCGACGAGGCCCGAAGCCACGAGATTCTTCGCGACGTAACGGCCCATGTAGCAAGCCGAACGATCAACCTTCGTCGGATCTTTTCCAGAGAACGCGCCGCCGCCGTGGGCGCCGTGTCCTCCGTACGTATCGACGATAATTTTCCGGCCGGTCAAACCGCAGTCGCCCATCGGTCCACCGATGACAAAACGTCCGGTTGGATTGATGTAGTACTTGGTTTTGTTATCGAGAAGATTCGCGGGAATCGTTTTCCGAATGACTTCTTCGGTGATCGCTTCGTGAATCTGTTTTTGGGTCACTTCTTCGTCGTGCTGGGTGGAAACGACGATCGCGTCTACGCGTTTCGGAGTTCCGTTCTCGTACTCGATCGTGACTTGGGTTTTTCCATCAGGCCGGAGCCAGCCGAGCGTGCCGTTTTTCCGAACTTCGGAAAGGCGATGCGCGAGCTTGTGCGAAAGGTCGATCGAAAGCGGCATGAAGCTTTCGGACTCGCGGACCGCGTAGCCGAACATGATGCCTTGATCGCCGGCGCCTTGCTCTTTATGGAGTCCTTCACCGACGTTCACGCCTTGGGCGATGTCGGGTGATTGGCGATCGAGCGTGATCATGACCGCGCAGGTATTATAGTCGAAACCCTTTCGCGAATCGTCGTAACCGATCTTCTTGATCGCGGCGCGTGCGATTTGCGCGTAATCGACTCGCGCGTTCGTCGTGACTTCACCCGCGACGATGACGAGGCCCGTGGTGACGAGCGTTTCGCAAGCTACGCGCGAACGCGGATCTTGAGTCAGAAGCGCATCGAGTACGCTGTCCGAGATCTGATCGGCCATCTTATCCGGGTGACCTTCGGTCACCGACTCCGACGTAAAAAGAGTGTTGCTCACGCGATTGACCGATTAATCGATGTGAACGGAAAACTTCGGCGTGGTGCCTTTGTTTTGCTGTTCCTTTTTCCGTGGCTTGCCCTTGTTGTGGCGGCGGGTTTTGCGGGCGTTACGAGTTTTACCAGTACGGGATGACATGATGAATAACCTCTAAGATATTTGTCTGAAAGAGTCTGCGAACTTAGCCGAAACACCCTAACCGGTCAATCGTCGTTAGTAGGTTCGAGCCCGGATAGGTCCGGCTCCGCCGGCCTGTAGGGATCGAACTGTTCTGGCCACGAAATTGCCTTCTGAATCCCTGAAAAATGGAGGTTCGGATGATCACACTCAGGGCGCTTTCTATCTGGATTATTTTAGTCGGTTTTCAACCCGTGCTCGCCATTGGGGCCCTTCCCGCGACTCCTGACCACCGGCCTCCGGTCATTTTATCGCTCGGTGAGCAGCGTTACCTCACGATTCCGGGCCTTGCCCGCTACTCGATCGGGTCTCCGATCCTGCGCGCCCTCCCCGCTCCGGGCGGGAATCACGACGCCGTTTTGGTGAAGGCCGTGAAGTCCGGACTGACCGATCTCGTAGTCTGGAAAAAGGACGGGACGACCGAGCACCGCCCCATTGAGGTCCGGGCTTGGGGCAAGGGCGCTACGCCGGATCTCGCACGGCGGCTCGGCGATTTGAACGAAGTCGAGATTTGGGTCACCGGCGAGCCCGAGAAAGGTCGCGCTACTTATGTCGCCCAGGGTGAAGTATCGACCGCGCTTGAGGCGACTCGCCTCGGCCGCCTGCTCGAAACCTATCCCGGAGAAATCGAATCGCGTGCGCGGCTCTCCGAATCCCTCTACGCCGAGGGAGAAAAGCGGCTTCGCGAAGTGCTCGGCCGCGCGAAGTGGGCCGCCGATCTCGAACTCACGACGGACGCGGAGTCGCGCGCACTCGTCGTTCGCGGCGGACTAACCGATCCGAAATGGAAATCGGAGGCCGAGAAAGCGCTCCACCGTGCCTGCCCGCTCGCGTCCATCGAAGTCGATGCGCTCCCCGATCGAAACCCGACCATCCACTTTAAAGTCTTCCTCCTCGAACTTCGGAAAAGCCGCACCCGCTCGTTCGGGCTGGACCTACCGGGAATTATTCCGAACGCGCTCTCGGTCTCGAAACTCGGAATTCATTCCGCGCTTTCGCTCGAAGCTGCGATTAACGCCCTCGAAAACGACGGATCCGCACGGATCCTATCCCAACCGGAACTCGTCGTTCGCGCACCCGGAGAAGCGGAGTTATTCGCAGGCGGCGAAGTCCCGATCGAATCGAAAACCGCATATTCTTCGCAGGTTTCTTGGCGTTCATACGGCCTGACGCTAAAGCTGAAAGTTCAAGCCACCGCCGGACGGCGCGTTCGCACCGACATCCAAACCGAAGTCAGTCATCTTGATCCGCACATCTCTTCAGACGCAATTCCAGGAATCCAAGCCAATCGCATGAAAACCCAAGTCGATGCGACTTTCGATCAGCCGCTCTTTCTGTCAGGGCTTCTGCAAGAGGGCGTGAAAAAATCCGTGCGCGGACTTCCGCTTCTGAAGGATCTGCCCGTGCTCGGGAGCCTTTTCGGTTCGGAAGATTTCCTCGAAGATCGCTCCGAACTCGTCGCCATTCTTCTTCCTTCACGAAATATTCCGGAAGCTCCGCGCGTCGCCGCCGGCATCGAGCGCGTAGAAGGCCCCGTACCGATTCCGCGAAACTGGATTAGCCCCCAAGAAGAGATCGCGCTCCGAAGTTCGGCGGATTTTCCGTGGAACGCGTTTCCCGAAGTAGCGCCGTCCAGTGGAGAGGACTCCGCCTCCGGGCCGAGCTCCGAACCGACGGAAGCGTTCTCGCCATGAGCGGGTTCGAACGAATCGCCGAAGCCTTTCAAGATCCGAGAGCGACTGACATCTGCTTCGGTGCGGAAAGTATCGCGATCGACCGGGGAGATGGCCTCCGCCTTCTCCCGGAATTTCGAATCGCGGAAGAAGAGCTTCGAAACTGGGTCCTTCAGCACATTTCGCGCGCCGGAAAGGCGTTTGATGCGAAATCGCCCTATGTCGACCTCGTTATCGCACCCGAAGGCGCCGCCGGTTTCCGGCACCGACTCCACGCGATCTTTCCGCCGCTCTCGCCGACGGGAATCCTCGTCTCGCTTCGGAAACTTCCGGAGCCGTGCTCGCTCACGCGGGTTTGGGCGGAATCGCCGTACTACCCGATACTCCGCGACATCGTACGGAGGAAGGAAACGATTCTCATCTCGGGTTCCACCGGCTCGGGAAAAACGCGACTCACGACCGAGCTGCTTTCCGAGATTTCGTCCTCGGAACGGATCCTTGCTCTCGAGGACACGCCCGAGCTTGCGCCGGCCCATCCCCAATTTTTTTCGCTCCTCTCGCGGACGGCGAACGCCGACGGATTCGGTGAAGTCACGCTTCGCACGCTCCTGCGTCAAACGCTTCGCATGCGCCCCGACCGGATCGTGCTCGGCGAAATTCGCGGGAACGAAGTCCTCGATCTCCTCCAAGCGCTGAACACCGGTCACGACGGCACACTCGCCACGCTCCACGCGAATAGTCCGCGGGAAGCTTTAAAGCGTGTCGAGGTGCTTTGCCTTTTGGCGGCGGGGGCTTCGCTTCCGCTTTCCGCGCTTCGGGAGCTTCTGGCGGGCGGGGTGCGGTGGATCGTCCAGGTCGAGCGCACGCCGGAGGGACGTCGTGTGCGTGAACTCGTCGAGATCGCGGGACGTGAAGGCGACACGATTCTCCTTCGACCAAAGGCGCCCCTCTCCTAAACGCTTTTGGGCCGCCGCCGAGGGATGAATCGGAACGGAAACCTCGTAAACGAGACCGAGCATGCCGAGCAGAAAAAGGAGCGCGATTTTCACGCGCCCACCACCGAGGCGACCGAGAGAAAGAGCGCGAAACCTAAGATCGCGAGAATTCCCGGCGCGGTGAGGAGGAATAGCGGCTTGAGCGCGCGTGTGGGAAGCAGTTGAAGTTCGCGCTCCTGAAACGCGCGCGTTTCCGCACGAATGCCCGCGACCGCCGACTCGATCCGCTCGACGCAGGGTTGGCCGTCCCAGAGCGAGGCTTGAATCGATTTCTTATACGCCCCCCCGATCCGCAGCAGCGCCTCGCGGAGATTTCGCGCTTCGCCCGCCTTTAATGTTTCGGTTTTCCACGGATCACTCCCCCAAGCCGCGACGAGCGCCGGCGGCAGAAGCGGAAGCGCCTCGGTCCAAGCCCGGTCCGGGGCACGCCCGAGACGAAGCAGCGCGAGAAGCCGCTCCCCGAAAATCAGCACGGCGAGCATCCAGTCTTGTTCACTCTTTCCGAGCCCACCCCAGCGCGCAGCTTCGACCATTTTCCAGATCCAAAGACCGGAGAGCAGACCGAGCGCGACCGCCATCGCCGTGATTCCCCACCACGCACCGCCCGACGCCGCCACCTCCGGGAGAAGCCACCGGAGTAAAATCGAAAATAGCGGCGCGACTGCGCCGCAGACCGCGGCCTGGGCCAGCGCTTGAGAACTCCGTGCCCGCGCCTCCCCGAGCGACTCGAAATGGCGGCGCGCGAGCTCGCGAAACCGACGGAGGGTCGGAATCACGGCCCCGCCTTCGCTCCGAAGCTGGGTCAGTGAATCGTACGCGAGCCGATTCCAGGGCGAGGCCAGGCCCCGAAGTTCCGCCCACCGCGCATCATCGGGAACGAGCCCCGAGGCGAGCGTCTCTTCGAGTTCATGGAAAAGGTTTTCCGCCGCCTTCACTGCGCCACCGCTCGATTCGCGGTGAAACGAAGGCAATCGGGTCCAGAGCTCGGATCCGAGGAAAAGCGTACAACTGAAGAAGAGTGACCAGAGAATCATCCCTCGCTCAGAGCAAAGGTCGGGCCTCAGTCGTCGCGCGAAATCGCGAGATGAATTAAAATCGATTCGGAGCTCGAAGTGATCGAGAATTTCTTCGGGCCTGTTTCGACCACGGTCTCGCCCTCGACGAGACGCGCGCCCGCGCAGTCGACCCGCCCCTTTGCGCAGAAGAAAAAATTAGTACCTTCGAGGAGAGAAACCGACTTCGTTTCGGCGGCGGCGAAACGCACGACGTCCGATTCGACCTCGACCCGGTCGTCCTGGAAAATCAGCCCGAGATCCGTGACCGGTCCTTCACTGAGCTTCGCATCCATGTCCTCGTCTCCGAGAAACTCGACGCCCTGAAGAAGCGAAAGCTTCTTCCCGTTCAGAACCATTCCGCTCCCTTTCCAAATCCAAAGGAGGCGGCAATAGCCGGGGAACTTCGAAAACGGACCGTCTTCGGAGAGGACAGCGGAGCTGAGGCGCCAGTTAAAGTCGTCGCCCGGGAACTCGGCGTCTGGTGGATCGATCGCGATCTCAGAGGTCGCACCGTTCCCGTTCTTCCAGGCCATCTTTCGATAATCCGAAGCGCGAAGGATCCTCATCGCCGCCGATTACCCGACGTTATTCCAATAAGTGGAAACGGGAACTTCCCCGCCGACCGTGAGTTCCGGAATCCGCATCGTCGGCTGGGCGTCGGTCACCGGTGCGCCTTGGCCGTCCTTACCGCAAGTACCCGTGGCGAATCCGAGATCGGTGCCGACGCGGTCGATGATTTGAAGAACCTTCGGTCCGTTTCCGACGAGCGTCGCTCCACGGATCGGCTCGCCGATTTTTCCGTCGCGAATAAGGTAACCCTCGGTGATCGCGAAAACGAAATCGCCGGTCACGGTATTCACCTGACCGCCGCCCATCGACTTCACATACACGCCCCACTTCGTATCGCGAAGGATCTGGGCCGGGTCGTCTTTCCCCGGCGCGATGTAGGTGTTCGTCATCCGAACGATCGGCTTATGCCGGAAAGTTTCGCGGCGGCCGTTTCCGGTCGCGGAGAGGTCGAACTTCATCGCGGAGATGCGGTCGACCATATAACCCTTGAGGATTCCGTTTTCGATCAGCACGTTTCGCTGCGAAGGTGTGCCTTCGTCGTCGAACGTATAGGATCCGCGCCGCTCCGGCATCGTGCCGTCGTCGAGAACCGAAATGAGTGGCGATGCGACCTGTTGGCCGATCTTGCCCTGATAAACCGAGAGACCGTTACAAGCGAGGTCCGCCTCGAGGCCATGCCCGACGGCTTCGTGGATCATCGTCCCTCCGGCTTCCGCGGCAAGCACGACCGGCATCGAGCCGCTCGGTGCCGGTACGGCGGTCATGAGGATCTTCACGCGTTTCGCGGCTTCCGCGCCGATCGACTCGGGGGAGACCTTTTCGAAGAACTCGATGCCGACGAATCCGCCGTCGGATTCGTAAGCGCTCTCGACGCGAGGTTCGCCGTTCTTGTCTTTCGCTTCGCCGACGACCTGGGCGACGACTTGGAGATACGTTTTCTCGTCCCGAGAAATCAGCCCGTCGCTATTCACGACGAAAATTTTCCGGAGGCTATCGAGCACGACCGCCGAAATCTGGCGAGCTCCCGGTAGTTCGTCCCGAGCACCCTTCACCGCGCGTTCCGCGAGCACGACTTTATCTTTCAGCGAAATCCCGCGCGGAGACTGTTTAACCTTATAATTTGCCATTTCGCGACTTT
>JBBQMV010000136.1:0-7174 GCA_038329315.1 Bdellovibrionia bacterium
CTACACGATTTACGCGAGCTTAAATGCCTTCTTCGATAGCGGAAACTTTCACGTTTATGTCGGCGCTCCGGTTAGCCAGACGGCAACCTGTCTGCGTATCATCGAAGAAGCCGCAATCCGCCTCTGCACTCAGAAACTTCCCGAGATCGAGCTCGCCGAAGTGAAAGAAAGCATGAAGGGAACGATGCTTCTCTCCGCCGATAACGCCGAAAACATCATGCAATCGAATGCGGTCGACGAGATCTACTTCGGTGCAAGCCAGTCGATCGAAGACGTCTGTCATGAGCTCGACGTCGTGACCGCCACGGAAGTTCGCCGGGTCGCGAAGAAAGTCTTCGGGCCAGGAAAACGCGCGATTCTCGTCTACGGACCGCGGCCAAGCCCCACTTTACGTAAGAAGCTCAAGCCGCTGTTTCCGAAACGCTATAAGTAAGAGCCGGCTGATCGGAAAAATATCCGATATTGGCGAAGATTTAGAACGGATGCCCGTACATCATTCGGCATTTTATATCAGGCCTCGAATTACGGGCGAGGATCGAGTCTCGATGTTCGATTCATTCGAAAATGGGTCTATCGGGTCCAAAGCGGGACTTCCACTAGTGCTAGGGATCAGACAAAATAGAGCGAGGCCTCGCGAAACCTTCGCCGATATCGGAAAAGTATCCGATCAGGTGTCTCCCCGTCCGTTGCTCACCCTGCTTACCAAGCCTACCAAATGGAGCAGCGCTTAGCCGGAACCATACGGTCGCCGGTCTTGCATCCGAAGTCTCGCGCGAACTCTGGCCGGTTCATGAGAACGCCGTTCACGCGGAACTCTTCCGGTGGGTGCGGGTTCGTCGTGATCAGGCTTCGCATGCTCTCCGGAGTCCGCTTCGCGCACCAGCTCTGGGCGTAAGCGATCCAGTAGGTTTGGTTCTCGGTGTACTTCCCGAGCCACGGAGCGACCGGCGCGCGCGACTGAAGAATTTTTTCGAGTGCGACGTAACCGAGTTTCACGCCACCTTGGTCCGCGAGATTTTCGGTAATGATGGCGGCACCGTTCACCTGGAAGGTTTTTCCTTCGACGACGATCGGGTAGGCGTTCGCTTGTTCGACGAAGCAGGCGCTCTTCGTTTCGAACTGCGCTTTCGTCTCCGGACTCCACCAGTCTTTGATGTTTCCGTAACCGTCGTACTTTCGTCCGTCGTCATCCCACCCGTGGGTGAGTTCGTGACCGATCGTTCCGCCGCCAAACGCGCCGAGATTCGCGCCGTCCGAAGCCTTCAGATCAAAGGACGGCGGCTGGAGAATGCCGAACGGGAAATTAAACTCATTCGTGCTCGGATCGTAGTAGGCGTTAATCTCCCACGGCATCATGTACCATTCGGAACGGTCGACCGGCTTGCCGATCTTGGCAAGATCCCGCTTCGCGCTGTAGATCGAGATGTTTAGGCTATTCTGGAGAAACGAATCGCGGCCGAGTTTAAGCGCGTCGTAGTCTTGCCATTTATCCGGAGCGCCGACCTTTTGCCCGAGAAGCGCGAGCTTCTCGAGTGCGGCCTTTTCCGTGGCGTGGTCCATCCAGGCGTCTTGGCCGTTCGCTAAGCGATCGAGATCGTCCGCGAACGCAGCCTTGATCTGAAGGATCATCGCTTCGACGCGAGCCTTGATCGCCGCGCCGTCGAGCTGGCCGACGTAGGCTTCCGCGAGGGCGTACCCGAGCGAGTTCTCGACCCGAGCCGTGCAGTCCTTCCACCGCGCCTTCGGCGTTTTCTGGCCGTTTAAGTAACGATTCCAAAATGCGAAACTCAGCTTCTCGTTTTCCGCTCCGGTCGAATTCGCGGCGCGGTCGAGGAGGAGCCACTTCAGGTAGGTCTTCGTTTCGGCGAGGTTAAACTTCGTGAGAAGGACGCCGAAGTTCGCGTAGAAATCGGGTTCCGTCACGTTCAAGCTCGGGAGATTCGCGAGGCCGAGGGCGGTGAAGTAGCTCGCCCAATCGAATGGGGACGCGAGCGCCGCGAATGCCGCGCGGTCCATCGGGTGATTCGTCTTCGCGGGATCGTTGCGATCATCGAGTGAGAGCGCCTTCGAGGCGAGAAACTTCTCGATCGCGAAAATCGTCTGGGCGGCCGCCGTGGAGTTCGTCGCCGAAGCGCCGTTTTGGATAAAGAGCGCGCGGATATAGGCTTGATACTTCGCGACGATCTCGAGCGACTTCGCGTCGGTGTTTAAATAGTAGTCCTTATCCGGCAGGGACATTCCGCCGGCAGAAGCGTAAGCGATCGTCTCATTCGAGTTGTTCGGATTAGCGGCCGAGGCAAGGCTGAAAAAGGCTGGGACGCCGAGAAGTTGGAGATTCGCCACGCCTAAAGCGAGCGAGCGCGAGTCATGAATCGCCGCGATTTTCGCGAGTTCGGTGCGGAGAACGGTTTTCGAATTCGCGACCGTCTGATCGCGAGCCATACAGGATGCATATTCATCGCCGAGCATTTTGCCGTAGGTCGATTTCACCCGGAAATCACCCTTCGAGTAGTTCAAAAGAATCGTATGAAGGAGATCGTCGGTCTGGTCCGCGAGTCCGGAGCTCTGGTGGTAAATCGAACTGCGATCGGACGGGATGGTCGTGTGATCCATCCAGGTGCCGCATGCGAATTGGTAGAAGTCATCACAAGGTGCCACGTTCCCGCGACCCGCACTCCCATCCTTCAGCGCAGATTCGTCGAGAATGTCCGGGATCGTCGTCTTTAGCGATGGGAGACCAGCGGCGAAAGCGAGGACAGGCGAGGCCGAAAGGGCGAGCAGAACGAACGAGCGAAAGAGCGGAGTCGCGTGCATGGGGAAACCTCAGTGCGAGCGTATATACGCGCATCGAGTCAGAAAGGGAAGTGGCCGGACGTAGTCTCTAGAGCTGTTCTAGGCGAGATCAGCGTTTCTTTTTCTTAAAAATGATAAACGCGACGCCCGCAGCTCCGATGATGCCGTAAAGGACGAGGTCATTCGATTTTTCGGCCGGACGGTGGGCCGGAGCTTCCGTTCCGCCCTGTGGATTGATCGTCGTACCCCCTGGGAATACGCCACCATCGGCGGTGACCGAGGTCGGGATCTCGATCTTCGGCAGACCATCGGATTTCTGCCCGATGTTGATGCCGCCCTGTTTGCGGAAGACTTTCAAGGTGTTCACCATGTTGTCGAAGTCCTTCAGGTAGTCCTGGTACTTCGATTTCGCGACCGAATAGGTGACGAGAACGCCGATATCTTCCTGGATCGTTGCGAAGTAGCGCGTGAAGAAGCCCGGAATTTCGGATTCGAGGTGAAGCGCGTCGACCCAAGGGTGGCCATTGACGTTCACGGTCTTCGCGTACTTCGGCTCCGACTTCATCGACTTGCCAGAGACGCTCGTGAAGGTCTTCGTCGCCTTTAGATAGGTGAGGTACTGGTCGAGCGAATCTTGGTCGCCTTTCAGCTTCGCGGCGAGAACGATGATCGCTTCTCTTTTCTTCACGGGATCGGCGCTTTGGCAAACCCACTCGGCTACTTCGAGATTACAGGTCCAGCCCGGCGGAAGTTCGAACTCCGTAAACTGGTTCGCGAACTTCACCGCGAATGCATTCGGCACGAGCGTGAAAATTCCTAAAATTAGGGCGACCGGCAGTGAACGGCAGTGACTTTTTCGATGACTTTTCATGAATCAAACCCCTCTAAAACTGACGACTTTCCATTATATCAGAAACTCGAACTTCTCGGACTCTAAGGCTTTTTCGAACTGATCCGACGCGCGATGAAACCGGCCTGGACCCAGACTTCTTTTTTGTATTGGCGAAGATTTACGATCGATTCCGTGCTGCTGACGCCGGTCACGACGCCGCGAGCGACGAGATCGGCGGCTAGACCATTCGGACCCGTACGATAGATGTCGAAAATCTGGCCCTTTTGGACGCCGTTCGCCTCGCCCTTATCGATCTTGATGAGATTCAGCTTATCGTTCGCTTGCTTCACGCGCCCTTCGAGGTCGTACGCGAGTTTTCCGGCCGGTGGGCGGGCGGAGTTTTGCGAAGCAGCCGAGGATTCTTTACCGGCCGGGAATCGGAACTGAGCACCGACGATAATCCCCTTCACGACGGCGGTCGATGTTCCCGACATCGGCATGAGGTACGTCGCGAAAATCTGGTCGCCCGCGCCCCACTGATAACCGATGGTCGCGCGGAGGTGCATGTAGGAAGAATTCAGAGCGTCGACGATCAAGCTCCCGCCGGCGTCTTGCGAATCCGGTTTGCCAGCGATTCCCGTTTCCGCTTGCGGCGAAATCGCGGTTCCCGTCGCCGGATCGCTCGCCATCGATTTGAATCCGAAAAATCCGGCGCGGTAGAGGATGCCGGACTTCTCGGGCAGACCCGCGATCTGGATTTGGTACGGGATCGCTTTCGAGTAGCTGCTTCCACGAAGCGTGAGGCCGAGGCCGGCAATCAAGTAGAGCCGTTGGCCAAGGCCCTGATTTAGCGGAAAGGTTCCAAACGCTCCTGCGGTCAAATCGAGGGAGCCGTCCCCGCGAAGCGGTTGGCGCGGCGTCGAGGAACGCGAGCCGACGTTATCGTAGAGTGGAATGTCGACGCTGAATTGGCCATCGATCGCCTTCGGACGAGCGCCCGGGCCAGACGCCGCTTCCCAAAGTCGGTAGTTCATCCCGAGGCCTTGCTCGGTCAAACCAGATCCGCTCCCGGTCAGGGTAGTCGTTTCGAACGAAATCGACGCCATACTGAGGCGGCCAAAGAGCGAGAGCTTCGGGGTGAGACCGTAGATCAGCGTGAGGTCGAGCTGGGTCTTCTTGTAGGAATTTAAGTTCGTGACCGCCGATTTCGCGCCCGTTTGGTCGTAGTTCTCGGTGGAACTAAGATCCGAAATTTCAGGCAAGAGGCGCCAGGAGTTCGCGTTTTCGCGGCGGTTATCGAATCGGAAGGGCGAGGTCGCGTGAGCGGACCCAGCGGTGAGACCGGCGATTAACAAGCAGAGGAGTGTGCGCATGGTGCCCTGAGTAATGCAGGGCGCGCGCCTAGACTCGAGCCGACTTCCGTTGTCGCCATGCCGACATCCCGTCGGCTTTCCGCGTTGCATTCTTCCATAAGCTTGCCACGAGAGAATTAGAGAGGGCAACCCTTCGATTTGGCCGAGGATTTTCCGGATGCCGATCATCCGTTTTTTGTACTAGGTGCGCCGCGGCATGTGCGAACTTTTCGGGCACATGTCCCTTTATACCGATTCGCTCGAATACCACTCCAAAGGCCGCAAAGGGAAAATCGAAGTCGTACCTTCGAAGTCCGTCGCGACCCAGCATGACCTTAGCCTCGCCTATTCCCCGGGAGTCGCCGAACCCTGCCGGATGATCGCCGAAGTGGAAGACCAGGTTTACGAATACACCGCGAAAGGGAATCTCGTGGCCGTCGTTTCGAACGGGACCGCGGTCCTCGGGCTCGGTGATATCGGACCCCATGCCGCGAAGCCGGTCATGGAGGGAAAGGGAATCCTTTTCAAGAAATTCGCCGACATCGATGTCTTCGACATCGAGCTGAACGCGAAGGATCCGAAAGATGTCATCCGCGCCTGCGAGATGCTCGAGCCGACCTTCGGCGGGATCAATCTCGAAGACATCAAAGCCCCCGAATGCTTCGAAATCGAAGAAGCGCTGAAGAAGAAACTGAAGATTCCGGTCTTCCACGATGACCAACACGGTACGGCCGTGATTTCGGGAGCCGCGTTCTTGAACGCGCTCGAGCTCACCGGGAAAAAGATCGAAACCGTGAAGGTCGTATTCTGCGGCGGCGGTGCCGCCGCCATCGCTTGTGCGAACCTCTATCTGAATCTCGGCGTGAAGATCGAAAACATCCTCATGACTGACTCGAAGGGCGTCATCTATAAAGGGCGAACTGCGGGAATGAACCCCTACAAAGAGCGGTACGCGGTCGAAACGAAGAAGCGCACGCTCGCCGAAGCGATGGACGGCGCAGACGCGTTCGTCGGCGTTTCCGTGGCGAATACCGTGACCGGTGCGATGGTGAAAACCATGGCGAAGGATCCGATCGTTTTCGCGATGGCGAATCCGGATCCGGAAATTTTGCCCGAAGAAATTCTGAAGGTCCGCTCGGACGCGATCATCGCGACCGGCCGTTCCGATTATCCGAACCAAGTGAATAACGTACTTGGATTCCCGTTTATTTTCCGCGGCGCGCTCGATACGCGTGCGACGGCGATTAACGAAGAGATGAAAATGGCCGCTGTTCGCGCACTGGCAAAACTCGCGAAGCAGGACGTTCCGGAAAACGTCTCGCGTGCGTATGCCGGCGCGAAGTTCCGTTTCGGACGTGAATATCTGATTCCGAAGCCATTCGATCGACGCGTGCTCCTCTGGGTCGCGCCGGCCGTTGCCCAGGCGGCGATGGATTCGGGAGTCGCTCGAATCAAGGTCGACCAAGTAAAGTACCGTGAAAAACTCGAAGAGCACCTCGGTTCGATTTACACCGTAATGCGTGGAATTAAGCGCAGAGTTCAAGCGGGCGCTCAGTCCGAAGGTAAGGAAGCGAAGGCCCTACCGCGGATCGTTCTTCCGGAAGGCGAGAACAACAAGATCATCAAGGCCGCGGCCATGATGATCGAAGAAGGAATCTGCGAACCGATTTTGCTCGGAGATGAAGCAGTCGTACGGGAGCGGATTAAAGAACAAGGGCTCGAAGCGCAGCTCAAGAACACGAAGATTATTCGGCCTTCCTCTTCTCCGCTTCGCGATGAGTTCGCGAAAAAATATGCGGAGAAACGTGCGCGTAAAGGGGTGACTCCGAACGCTGCTCGCCAGCTCATGCGTCAGGTGAACTACTTCGGCGCGATGATGGTCGAAGAAGGCCACGCGGAAAGTCTCCTGAACGGGATGACCCAGTCTTACGCGGACACCTTAAAGCCCGCGATTCAGACGATCGGTGCGAAGCCGGGCCAACGGCTCGCCGGGATTTACATGTTCATCTTCAAGAAGCGGGTCCTCTGGCTCGCCGACACGACGGTGAATATCGATCCGACAGCGGAAGAGCTCGCGGATATCGCGATCGAAACTGCGCGCCTCGCAAAGCGCTTTATGGTTCAGGAGCCGAAAGTCGCGATGCTTTCGTTCTCGAACTTCGGTTCCCATTCCCATCCGAGCGCCGGGAAAATGCGC
>JBBQMV010000137.1:0-7120 GCA_038329315.1 Bdellovibrionia bacterium
CAGTAACTCTCCTCGCGAAATAGCGGGGGCGATGTCAGAAAGAACCTGACAAACCTTTTGAGCCCAGTCACCGTTTGCTTGCGTACACCGACCCGGGATGTTTTGATCCGGTCGTGAAAAACACCAAGGCTTTCGCTATCTACGGGCAGTTCGCAATCGCGTTTTTTTTAGTCTTCGCCGCGATTGGTTGTACGCGTACGGACCCTGACGAAGGGAAAACCGTTTTTCACCGAATTATCGGCGACGACTTAAAGTCGCTCGATCCCGCGGCGGCCTACGACGAAGGAAGTCTCGAGATCCTCCCGAACATCATGGAGGCACTCTATCAGTACGACATCATGTCTGAAGAGTTTCGACTTATCCCGCTGCTCGCCGCGGACATGCCGACCTTTTCGAAAGATCACATGACTGTACGGATCCCGCTTCGCTCGAATGTTCGTTTCACGGATGACCCAGCATTACCGGACGGTAAGGGCCGCGCGCTGAAGGCGAGTGATATCGTTTTCGCGATTAAGCGTCTCGCCGATCCGCGAGTCGACGGCCAAGGTTCCTGGATTTTCGAAGGGAAGCTGAAAGGCTTCGATGCGTTCCAGAAAAAACTTCGGGACACGCCGAAAGAAAAACTGAAGGAAGTTTTCGCCGCGAACGAAATCGAAGGCGCCCGCGCGGTCGATGATACGACGCTCGAGCTCAAGCTCGCGAAACCTTATCCTCAGCTTCTGCACGTACTCACGATGACGTTCGTCGCGCCGGTCGCTCCCGAAGTCGTCGCGAAATACGGAGATGAAAAAGGACGCGTCGATGATCACCCAGTCGGAACGGGTCCCTTTAAATTCGTTTCGTACGACCGCGGTCATGAAGCCGTAATCGAACGGAGCCCGAGCTTCCGTGGAGATCCGCTTCCTAAGGGTGCGGGACTCGACGCTGGAAAACCGATGCCGTTTCTTGATAAAATCCGGTTCACAATCGTGAAGGAAAATCAGCCGGCTTGGTTAAAGTTTCTCGCTGGTGAAGCGGATTTCTCTCGCGTACCGAAGGACAGTTTTAATCAAGCGTTCAGTCCCGACTTGAAACTCACTCCGGAAATGGCGAGCCGAAATATTTCGGTAACGAAGATTTCCGGCGCTTGCTTCTACTTCATCAACTTCAATATGAAGGATAAAACGCTCGATAATATATTCCTTCGCCAAGCGATGGGGTCGGCGATCGACCGTGCGAAGTGGATCGAGCTTTTTACGAACAATCGGGGCGAGAAGATGACGACCGTCATTTCGCCCGGCATACCGGACCGCGTGAAAAACTCCGTCCTAAAGTACGACTATGATATCGCGCGCGCGAAAGAGCTGATGAAGAAGGCCGGGTACCCTGGCGGTAAGGGCCTTCCGACCATTACGTTCGATATGCGAGGAGCGGATAGCGTGAGCCGCCAGATGGGCGAGTTTTTCGCTGACGAATTTTCTCAAATCGGCGTGAAGCTGAATGTCGTCTATAATACTTTCCCGGCATTCCTTGAAAAGCAGAACAAGGGTCAGCTCCAGCTCTCCTACGGCGGATGGATTCTCGACTATCCGGATGTCGAAAACGGGTACCAACAGCTCTACGCCCAGAGACAGAACCCGATTCTCAATAACTCGAACTACGACAACCCGAAGTACAACGCGCTCTACGAAAAAATGGCCGCGATGGATCCGGGTCCGGCGCGCGCGAAGCTCGTAAAGGAAATGGACGACATCATCCAAGAAGAAGTGCCTTGGGCGTTCGGTTTCTATCGGAACGATTACGTTCTCGTGCAGCCCTGGGTGAAAAATTTCCGCGCTTCGTTCTTTACGCGCGACGGGTACAAATATTACGGACTCGATCTCGACCTGAAGAAGAAGATGAAGCGATAACCCCCCTAGCTAAAGCTAGCGGTTAAAGAGAAACGGCCAGTCTGCATCTTGCAGACCGGCCGAATTCTTTTTGAGACACGACTTCGACGCACGGAAGGTTTCAGGGGGACCTTCGCGCATCGTTCTCCGTTGGCCAGGCTAAGAGCGAACGGAGATGGATTCAGGCGTATACCTGGGTTCCAGCAGCGGCGTCGGATGAAGACATTTGTCGGCGTATCGACAAATGCTTTGGGTTTAGTTTGGGTTCCCTTTTCATCCAACGTTCCACTTTGGAGAACCAGATAAGATGAGTATGCCACGCTGCGTTAAATACGCAAGTCTAATCTTTAATTTTTCTTATCAATTTAAAAAGATGAATAAATACGGATAGATATCCCCATAAAAAACAGAACGAGCTAGCTACGCTGCGTCATTTTTATTTCACAAGAGAGACGATCTGCGTCACTCGGAGTGGGGCGAAACGTTCCCATGCGGTATAAATTCCTCTGAATATATGCAGTGCGAAACGTGATGCACTGCGTGAAGTGATTGATTGCGCGCAGTTTTATTTTTCGTCAAAAAAACGGCATGTTGGTCTGTTAGTTGCTCAGTCGACTATGCAACGTTACCCAACGTCCCAATACGGAAACCCGACCGCGGGGTTTCCATTAACTTCTACAGAGGTAAGCACAGATGAAAAAGTTCGCGACTGGTCTCCTCGCCCTCACGATGGCGACGATTATTCCGATGGTCCAAGTTCAAGCCCAAGAAACGTCTCTCAATTCCGCGATCGATACCCTTCAGTATCGCCTGACGGTCGAATGGGATCAAAAAGACGTCGGCGCCCAAAAGAAGATCATGGCTGATTTCGCTTCCGAACTCGACTCGCTCAAGAAGCAAGGCGTGACGGACCAAGAAATCTTCACGTCCCTTTCGGCGAAAGCGTTCGACGCCCAAACCTCGAAGGACATCGAAAACCTCGCCCAGTACGCGAAGGCCAACAAGCTTGACCAAAAGCACGGTCGTAAGCTTGTCGTCGACTACGCGAACAAGTCCCAAAAGATCGGCACCAGCTGGTCTTCCGAAGCGACCGTCGGCGTTGTCGTCGGTATTGCACTCGTGATCGTTCTGGTCGCGGCGCTTACCGGTAACCTCACGGCTACTACTGGCACTGGTTACTACTACAACACCAATTGCTACGATAGTTGCTACTACGATTCCTGGGGCTACTACTACTGCGACACCTACTGCTACTAAGCAGTACGAAGTCGTAGGGTAAAACCTCGCCTGTCTCTGAATATAGTCTTTGAAGCCCCCGAGATCGAAAGGTCCCGGGGGTTTTCTTTTGTCCGGAATCCTCCCGCACCACCAAGCGTGTCATGACACCAGCCAGGGCGCTCATCTCGAATTCAGTCGCGTCTCACGTGACCGCGCGTTGGTCCGCGTCTTGCTTTTCTTAGACTTGAGTTTTGCGAGACGGTATCGGTATGGCGAACGTCGAGTGAAAAGAAAAGGGGCGACGGTTCTTATCGAACCGTCGCCCCTCTGTTTTATGCGGTGCGAGACCTTAGAGCCCGCGATCCATGAAGTATTGGTGAAGCATCATGCGGTCTTTCAGCGGCGCTTCGCAGGCCGTGTTGCAAGACTGGAAGATCGCCCCGACGAGACCGGTCCGAATATTCGAATCCTTCGTCGTAAGAAATTTCCGAGCGCCGAAAACGAGTTTCACCGCCGGCTTCTCGCCGACGACGTCGCGGAGGCCCCAGAGGAGGCTGAGTACGAAATCAGACTGCGCCTTCGCAAGCGTTTCGTATTCGATATTGAAGAACTGCCGTTTTTTTCCGTTTTTCCCGATCGAGGTCGAGAAGTCTTTGATCTTCTTCGCGAGCTTCGGACTGCCAGCGATGTTCGCAGCGAAAAAATCGGCCATTCCCTCGTTCACTGGAGTGGAGACGTCCGGCGCCATCCAGTCCGACATCGCGATGTGCGAGAACTCGTGGTAAATAATTTCCGGCACCATCACCGTATCCAGATAGAACTTCTGCGGGATGAGGACCCGGTCGACCACTTTTACGATTTGGAAGGCACCTTCCATCAGAAGGAACGTCCCGCCCTGCCGAATGATGTCGTTTAAGTAATTCGCGGAACCGAGGTTCGACTGGAACGCGGCGTAGAGCGTATTCCGAATCGCCGTGTCGATTTGCATCGGATAAAGTTCTGCGCGCGCTTCGCGAATCGCAGAGTTCGCCGGATTTTCTGGAAGCTGGGCCAGGATCTCACTGATCGGAATCTTCTTTTCTGGACGGAACCAAATTTCCCGCTGCCACGGACCGGCTTCGGGCGATGGCTTGAGCGGCGTTCCGCCTTCGATCGAAAGCGCGTTGTTAAACTGCGGTTGGAAGTTATCATTCGCGAAACGTGCGAATTGGCTATATTTGTTCGTTAAGTCGAGTCGAATGATGATCTTCTCGAGGTTTTTTACCTCGTTCGCGCCGAGCGTCTCGGCGAAATACTGGTGAGCGAGCTCCGCATGATAGAGCGCATTTGCGGCCATGAGCCGGATTCGGTCGGCATCCCGATCTTGGTTCCAAAGCGGATCGTCCTTATGGGTCGTCTTCTCTTCTTCGACGATCGTAGTGATTCGGTCGAGGGTGAGGGCCGCCTCTTCCTTTTTCCAAACGATGCGAAAGTGGTCGGTCTCGAAGACATCGCGAGCGAGGAGTCCGTCGATCGGACGGGACGCGATTTCGTAACCGCCACCTTTCTTCCGCGAAACGACATCGTAGTTTTCCGAGATCGCCGCATAACCGAGGCCTGCAATCGTCAGTGCGCCGAGCGCCGAGAGTAGTGTCTTCTTGAGGATTTTAGAATAGTTCTGGTTTTTCATAGGTCCTCAGAAAATCGAAATTCCATTGTCGTCCGGATTTCCGGCGCTCTGGGTTTTTTTTGTAATCACCGTCTCGGCCAGAGTGAGCGCGAGGCCGGCCCAGAAACTGATCGGATTCGGAATGAGCATCAAGACCGTGCCGCCGTACTTTTTCACAATGGTCACGACCTTCGTCCAGCCCGAGACGGCCGGGTTCCAGACGTCGTCGACGCCCATCGCGGCATCGAGTTCGGAGGCGTGGAGAAAGCCGGTTTCGACGCTTGCGAGAATGACATCGTCGAAGGTCGGCGACTTGCCCGCGAAGATGCCGGAGAGTTTCAGCTCTTCGACGTCTTTGTGGAGGAGCTTCGCCGCCATCCGGTATTGTTCCTGCGGACTCAGCGGAATGGTCTCGTCCGGACGTCCATCTTTATAATGGATAACGATTGTTGCATCGGCAGACATGAGATCCATGCGTTCGGTGAACTTCTTGAATTCATCCGCGAGCATGTTGATTTGGAAGCTGTTGTACATCGAATAGAGAGCGAGGCGGTTCGAAAGGCCTTTGCCCTTCTTTTTCCGCTTCGACATGACCTTCGTCGGCTTATCGTTCGGATCCGCGCGTGGTGAAGCATCCTTCGTATCTGCGACTTGCTTGAGAATCGAGTTCAGCGCGAACCGGGTGTTCGTGTCGTAAGAAGTTTTTTCCAGCGCACGCAGCCAGTTCGTTTGAACCGCAAGGTAGCGCGGCTGACCGGCGTCGTTCTTTTCCTTCGCGCCGGTATTTATTTTTTGCACGATGTTCTTCCGCTTCATTTTCCGGCCGAATTCGGTTCTTACGGAACCGACGAGCTGGAGGTATTGGTCCGTCGGGCAATCAACGAACGCGGTACGTCCCTCGGAGTCGGTCCGAGTCCATTCGCGCTCATCGTAACCGATCGAAGCCCACGCCGGATAGGCGGCGAGCAGAGGCATGAGGGTTACGTCGTCGATCAAATTTTTCTGCCGGAGGGTGATGAGCGCGAAACGAATTTCGGTTTTATCGGCGGGGAGGCCCTGGGTGGCGAGTGCGGATTGGAAACGAGTGAGGAGTGCAGGTTCGCAAGCTTCGGGCGGAAGTTCATTTTCCTTCGGCTCCATCGACTTCGCGACGGCGGCGAAAGCCGCTGCGACGGCGGCTTGAACATTGGCGTCTTGGGAAGGGTAGTAGTCTTCGAGGCCGGGAGAATCTTCGTCCGCGCCCTGGAGATCGGTGTCGGAGATCAGGACCGAGTCGGTCTCTTTCGTGTTCCTCACGGTTTCGGCGAAAGTGAGGGGCGCTTTTTCATCGGCAAGCGCGAGCGTCGCCGCGGCGAGCGGATTCAGCACCAGGGTGCTGATCAGCAGCGGAGTGAGAAAAATGGATGATCGCCGAAACATACAGACCCCCCGGTCGGAGTCCCCTTTGGACCCGGTCGGGGTTTATCAATATCCGCGCAATGCGTCAACGTATGGATGCGTCGGGTCATTTATTAAATTAACGAGTAATATCAATAAGATAAAATCAAAATTTCCGAGCGATGATGTCCATCACCATCGGCCCGACGTAGAACGCATTCTCCGTTTGGGAGGCATCGTTCCAGGCTTTCAGGCTTTCGGCGCCTTCGACTTCGGTGAGGTATCCGTCCCGGACGAGAATCGGCGTGTAGATCTTGAAGAACGAGTCTGGCCATTGCCAGATCTTTTGGTGCGGGCGACCGATACGCGATTGGGGTTTGAGCCCGATGATTTCGAATCCACATTTTTCAAGGAGGGCGGGTAGGCGCCCGGCGACGCTCGCGTCTCCACCATGATCGGCCCAACTCTTGATGATCGCATCGACCATTTTTCGGAAAACGGGCGGGCTCGGGTGCAGCGCCATCGAATTATAATCGACGTACTCCTGGAGCATGAAGAGACCACCCGGACGAAGGTGGCGCGCTACATTTCGGATCGCGGCTTCGGGATCTCTTAGAAATATGAATATCCAGCGCGCGTAGGCGGCGTCGAAGTCTTTTTCGGAAAGATCAAAAGTATCCAAGGGCGATTGCTTGGTTTCGATTTTCGCGAGTCGGGATTTATCGCCTCGAGACGCTTCGGCCGCGACTCGGGAGTGGACCGCGTTCAGATATTTTTCCGCCATGTCGATTCCGAGAACGCGGGATTTTTTCCCGAGGTAGTTCGCGAGTTCGAACGTCGTGAACCCCGGACCACATCCGCAGTCGAGAACCTTGATCCCTTTTGCGGAATCGCGAGGGAGACCGGCGCGTTCCCAGAGACGAATCGCACGCGATGCCCAGAGCGAATGCTGAAGGCCGAGGCGGTCGTACTCTTCGCGGGTGACTCCGAGTACGTAATCTTTGGTGGG
>JBBQMV010000138.1:0-7113 GCA_038329315.1 Bdellovibrionia bacterium
TTTGCATCCGAGGTCTGGGTCGAGTTTTCTTCCCCATCGGCGGCACTCGCACTGGTGCGCGAGGCCCTTCTGCGAAAGTCGAAGATCCCTCTCGTCGTCGGTGCGACCGGATGGACTGAGGGAGAACTCCAGGAGCTCGAGGCGGCAGCGAAGTCGTTTCCGATCCTCCGCGCCGCGAATTTTTCGCTTGGGATTTTGATTTGCCGCATGACGCTTCAAACGTGGCGCGCCTATCCCGAACTTTCGAATTGGAAAGTTTCTGTTCGCGATCTCCACCATTTGGCGAAAAAGGACGCTCCGAGCGGCACCGCGCTGGCGCTTCAAGATGCGGTTGGGCGAGCGACCTCGATCACGAGCGTTCGTGAGGGCGATGTGGTCGGAACGCATGAGGTTACTTTCGAAAGCGGGACCGAAAAGTTGACGATCATTCACGAAGCGAAGAGTCGAATGGTCTTCGCCGAGGGCGCGCTCGAGGCAGCGTTACGACTTGTGAACGCGGACGCGGAAACGCTTCCAAAACGACTACTCGGTTTGGAAGATTTGTATTTGCACCGCAGTGCGTGAACGCCGTATAACTATTTAAAGATTCAAAGGAAAACCCATGAACATTTACGTGTGTATCAAGCAGGTTCCGGACACCGAAACCAAGATTAAGCTCAATGGCGACAGCAGCGGCATCGACACCGCCGGCATCAAGTGGATCCTTTCCCCTTACGATGAGTTGGCCGTCGAAGAAGCGCTCCGTCTGAAGGAAAAAAATGCGGGCTCGACCGTGACCGTGATTTCCGCCGGCCCGACTCGAGTCGTAGAAGCGATTCGTACCGCGCTCGCGATGGGCTGCGATAATGCTATTCACGTCGAGATTCCGGAAAACGCCGACAACAATTATTCTGCGAAGGCTCTCGCCGGCGCGCTGAAAAAAGAAGCCAAGGTCGACATCGTGTTCGCCGGTAAGGAAGCGATCGATGACGGTGCCGCCCAAACCTCACAGCTCGTTGCCGAATACTTCGGCATGCCGTGCGTAACGGTCGTTCTTGGGATCGAATACGGCGCGAGTTCGCTGAAATGTAAGCGCGAAGTCGAAGGCGGCGCTTTCGAAATGGTCGAAACTGCACTTCCGGCACTCGTCGCGGCCCAAAAGGGCCTGAACGAACCTCGCTACGCTTCCCTTCCGAACATCATGAAGGCGAAGAAAAAAGAAGTGAAGGGTCTGAAGGCTGCCGACGTCGGTGTTTCCGACGGCGATCAGAAAATTAAGTATAAGAATTTTCAGCTCCCCCCACCGAAAGCGGCCGGAAAGAAAATCGCGGGCGATCCTGCCGCGCAAGCTAAAGAACTCGTTCGTGCGCTTCACGAAGAAGCAAAGGTGGTTTAATCATGGCTAAAGTACTTATCGTCGCGGAACACCGGGACGGAAAACTCAAAAAATCTACGTTCGAACTCGTCGGCGCTTCGGCTGCGGCCGGAAATGAAACTCATGTCGCCCTTCTCGGCGAAGGCGTCGCGGATCTCGCGAAGGAACTCGGAACGTACGGCGCGAATAAAGTTCACATCGCCCAAAACGCTGCACTTAAGCTTTACAGCGCCGAAGCCTATACGGCGGTGCTCGCGGATCTCGCGAAGACGATTTCCCCGGACGTCATTCTCGCATCGCACACGCCGACCGGACGCGACTTCATGCCCCGCCTCGCTCGGCGTCTCGAGGTCGGCCTCGCATCGGATTGCGTGACCCTCGCGTTCGAAGGAAGCGGAATCAAAGTCCGTCGCCCCGTTTACTCGGGTAAGGCCACGGCCGAAGTCGAATTTCTCGGCGCCGGTCCACGTCTCGCGACGATTCGTGCAAACGCACTTGGTGTTGGTAAGCCCGACGCTGGCAAGTCTGCGGAATCGATCACGGTGACTGCGAACGTAGGCGACCTGAAGTCAAAGACGCTCGAAGTCGTGAAGGGCGCGTCCGCGCGTCCCGATGTGACCGAAGCCGCGATCGTCGTTTCCGGCGGACGGGCTTTGAAGAGTGCGGACAATTTCAAAATCATCGAAGGTCTGGCCGACGTTCTCGGTGCCGCCGTCGGTGCATCTCGTGCCGCGGTCGATGCGGGCTATCGCCCTCACCGCGACCAAGTCGGACAAACCGGGAAAGTAGTTTCGCCTGCGCTTTACATCGCTTGCGGAATTTCCGGAGCGATTCAGCATCTGGCGGGTATGCGCACGTCGAAGACGATCGTCGCGATCAATACCGCCCCGGAAGCGCCCATTTATCAGATCGCGGATTACGGAGTCGTTAGCGACCTGTTCGCGATCGTTCCACTTTTGACTGAAGATTTTAAGAAAATCAAAGAGCACTAAGATTTATTTGAATGCTCGCATAGGGGATAGGGATGACCTGGCAGACGTTCGCATTTATTCTGATCGCTGGATTTGCGTTTAGCTACGCGGGTTGGAAACTAAAAGTCCTTTTTGAAATGATGCGGACCATGACGGGTAAAGCCCCGAAGGTCGATCAGATTCCGGCGCGGATTAAGGCCACGATCGCGAATGTCTTCGGCCAAAGCGCCGTAAACCAAAAGCAACCGATCGGCATACTCCACACCACGATTTTCTGGGGTTTCATTGTCATCACGATCGGAACCCTCGAGCAATTCGCGTCGACGGTCTACGCG
The DNA here is from genome assembly GCA_038329315.1 of Bdellovibrionia bacterium. GTDB lineage: Bacteria > Bdellovibrionota > UBA1018 > UBA1018 > UBA1018 > JACMQW01. The sequence continues at coordinate 2,661 of JBBQMV010000138.1, forward strand.
GGTGCAAATTTCGAATTTATCGGAGTGAATGCCTACTCGGTCCTCGTGCGCGTCCAAGACTTTTTCACGGCCGCGATTCTCTTCGCGGTCGGCGGCGCCTTTTATCGCCGCCTCGTCGTGAAGCCGGCTGGGGTCGGCCATTCGACGGATGCGAATATTATCCTGACCTTCACGGGCGCCCTCATGATCGCGATTCTTTTCATGAACGCGAATTTCATTCTCGGCTTCCACCCTTTCTTCGGAAGTTCGATGCCTGCGGCGAACTTTCTTGCCTCCGGTCTCCGGGGTGATCATCTTTCGATCCATTCCTACCAAACCCTCTACACGGTTTGGAAATGGGTTCACATGTTGATCGTCCTCGGTTTCGCGATGTATATCCCGTCGTCGAAACATCTTCACATCATGGCGGCCGGGCCGAATACGTTCCTGAAGAAGCTCGAGCGTGAAAAAGGAATGAAGCCGATCGATTTCACGAACGAGTCGCTTACCCAGTATGGGGCAGCAAAGATTTCGGACCTTTCTTGGAAAGACACGCTCGACTACTATTCTTGCACCGAATGTGGCCGCTGCCAGGATCTTTGTCCGGCGTGGAATACCGGTAAAGAGCTTTCGCCAAAGAAGCTCATCATGGATTTACGGACGAACCTCTACCGGAATAAGGACGCGCTTCTGGCCGGTAAAGCCGATGAGGTTGGAACGATAGTCGACGATAAGGTTACCGAAAACGTCATCTGGGCGTGCACGACATGCCGGGCTTGTGAAGTTGCCTGTCCGGTCTTCATCGAACACACCGACAAAATTTATGAAGTTCGTCGTGACTTAGTCATGATGCAATCGAAGTTCCCCACCGAAGTCCAAACCGTGTTTAAGAACATGGAGACGAACTATTCGCCATGGGCTTTCTCGGCTGCGGATCGTGGAAACTGGGCGGATGGCCTCGAAGTGAAGACGATGGCGGATATCGGTTCGGCCGATCACGTGGACGTACTTCTCTGGGTCGGATGCGCCGGGTCGTTCGACGACCGGAACAAGAAAGTCCTTCGCTCGTTCGTGAGTCTCCTCAAGAAGGCTGACGTGAAGTTCGCGATCCTCGGATCGGAAGAACAGTGCACCGGAGACGCCGCTCGTCGGATCGGAAACGAATATCTTTTCCAAACGCTCGCGACGGCGAACATCGAGACGATGAATCGCTATGCGGTGAAGAAGGTCGTTACGGCATGTCCACACTGCTTCAACACCCTGAAGAACGAGTACAAAGACTTCGGCGGAAATTACGAAGTGGTTCACCACTCACAGTACATTTCGGAAATGATCCGAGCAGGAAAACTCAAACCTGCGACGGCGTTGAACACGAAGGTGACTTTCCACGACAGCTGCTACCTCGGCCGCTGGAATAACGTCTACGATCAGCCGCGGGCGGTCCTCGAGGCCGTGCCCGGAATCGAGCTCGTGGAGATGAAGAACCACCACGACCAAAGTATGTGCTGTGGCGCCGGCGGTGGCCGGATGTGGATGGAAGAGACGGTCGGTAAACGCGTGAACATCACCCGGACCGAGCAGGCACTCGCGACGGGTGCGACCGTGATTGCGGCGGCTTGTCCATTCTGCATGACGATGATGAGCGACGGCGTGAAGGCAAAAGAGAAGTCCGACACCGTCCGGGTCATGGATCTGGCCGAGCTCATGGATCAGGCGACGAGCTAGGACCGCTCATCCGGGAATGAGTCTCCTGACGTGATTTGGGGTTTCCCTCTCTATATAGAGAGCTTCCCCGATTCCTTCCTTAGATTTAAAAGCGATTACTATCATATACTTATACACTTGTTCGATATTTGACATCCCGCGCGAGAGTGGTTATAACGCACCATATCGAATAGGAGGGTCAATCGATGAAAAAACATCCATTGGCTTTGGGGATTTTGATCATTTTAGGGGCATCGTCCTGCGCACCGATCGCGAGTAGCGTACCGAAGCTTGCGACGGTCTCAACGCACGGCGGCGATTCGATCGTCGATAATCACGGCGGGATCGACTTAAAGGTCGCCTCAAGCGTCGATGTCGTCTCGGCCGATCAATCGGACGCCAAGGTGAAGAATTTGAAAGCGGACGGATTCACCGTGATGCCGGCGCTCGACCAAAACGATCGCGAGTTTTCGGACTTCCGCGAAGCCCACGGCCTTCGTGGTGTGAAACTTCCGGCTGATCTGAACCGGGTCGAAGTCGTTACCGTGATCGTACTGAAGGCGGGCACGAAGACGATTCCGGATTCACTCGAATCCGACCTCGGCATCAAATGGTCCCGCACGAAAAAGAACGAGTTCTCGTTCGACGTCGACCAAAACGGCAAGTCCGTCGCGGCATGGGCATTTGTGAAGGACAATCTCGATTCGATCGTGATCGCTTCTCGCGAATTGAAGATCGTCAAAAATTAGCAGCTAGAATTTTGAACGGATAAAAAATGAAAAAGACGCTTTCAGCATTAATTGGATGCTTTCTCGCAGTTTCTGCATTCGCGGACTGCGTAGACTACGATATCGTGAACGGAAGTCGTGAATTGACCGTCCGTGTATGCGGAGAAATCGTGGGTACTACGCTGTCGAGTCCGACGATCGATGGATATAAGATGGAATCGAATAAGCGCTTAGCGGCCGTCGCGTGTTCAGCATTTGGTCGGCCCGGTGTGCGTAAGATCGGAACCGAAAACGTCTATCGGAATTGGCCCGAACTGGGTTACGCGAAAACCGTCTATGGAATCAGAAATGATGCCGGCCAACCTACTTTAAAGATCTCGTTAGTTGGATGCAACGACTTCGGTGCAGGCTTCGGCCTGCCAAACGCGCTGGGTATTTGCGACGCGAAAATTGTTCGCACGGTCGAGTGCAGGTAGTCACGGCTTAACCCGCAGAAAACGGTAACGGTTTATCGTCGACGTGAAGCAGACTTAACGACCCGTCCGTCTCGAGGATTGCCGTGTGGACGTCTTCTAGACGATGAATTCCTTGTTTACGCATGAGAATCGTGAGGTCGTTTCGCGTGAGGCGCTCGGCGCCCATTGCCTTTTCGATGATCTTTCCATGGTGCACGAGTAGTGTCGGGCGTCCTTCAAAAATCACGCGGAAGATACGCTTCCGGTAAGTGAGATAGGTGAGAAGTGATCCGAGGGTGATCAGCACGCCAGCGAGGACGAGTCCACCGACGAGCGAGTTATCGCCTCCGTTCATCGAGTTTTGGACGGCGTTACTGATAAGGAGAATCGTCGCGAGTTCCGTCGCTCCCATTTGCCCGACTTGGCGCTTTCCGGATACCCGGAGGAGTAGCACGATTCCGAAGTAAACGACCACTCCACGAATGATGAGATTCCAAAGTGGGACGTCGGTGTGGAGAAAAAGTTCACGCATCCGCTTAGATTCTGAGTCCAGCGATGAGGAAGTATATTCCAATTACGCCGAAAGCGAGGCTCACCCACCAATACCGTTTCTTCCGAGTGAGCGCGGAAATCGCCGCGATCGAAATGGCGACTTGAAAGAAGGTCACGCCATTCGCGAGCGTTTCGTGGGTACGAAGATGAGTCTCCGATTCCTTCGCCTGCTTCTCGGCCTCGGTTTTAATCTCTTCTTGTTGCTTCTTGTATTCGCCGAGCTTCTCTTCGTCTTTCGCGGTTAACGTCGGCTTCGCAGAAAGGATCGCGGACTTGATGCCCTTCGCTTGGTAGTAGGACCAAGAATCAGAGGCATGCAGTTGTTCGATGACCGCTTCGTTCGCGTGATGTCCGGCAAGTAGTGCAGTAATGGCAGCGAGCGCGGCGAGAAGGGCCGAGCTGAGCGCAATTCCGGATATCCAGCCCACACCACTCTGTTCGGCGTGGTGATGAATCTCCTCTTGGAGACCTTCGGTAGGAACTTCGATCTCTTCCATGCCGCAGCTCTTTCGGAAACTTACTTTTGGTTATTTAATTTGTTCTGGTTCTTCTCGAAATAGTCACTCGGAAGGAAATCCTTGTGAGCTCCGATGAACCTCCGAAGTGCGGTATTCGCGAGTTCGGAGACTGGTATTTTCTTATACCCTTCCATCGCGGAGAGCATTTCGATCACTTGGGTTTCGATCGTGAGGGTGATCGTTCCGGTCGGCTTCGTAATCTTGTAATCATCAAGCATAGTACGAAAGTTCTAACGTAGAATCGTGCCCCGGAGAAGATCTTTGACGACGCCGTACATGGCCTCGGGAAGCTGTTCGAGGTCGCCCACTTCACGCAGTGCGCCTCTCCCTTTTCTCGCGAGCTCCTCGCAGAGCGCCTGGCTCGAACGCTCATCTCCCATCTTTAGTACGACGAGATGTGGGAAGCGCGGTGCAAGATAAGCGGGATCTTTTCCGGCGGTATACTTTCCGTCCGTCAGGAGTACACACGAAGGGGGTCGGCGCGAGCGCCCCGCGCCGAGGTCGCGAAGTAAGGAAA
>JBBQMV010000139.1:0-7071 GCA_038329315.1 Bdellovibrionia bacterium
ACGCGCTGGCCGCGTCCGATCGTCAGCAGCCCGTTCAGCGCTCGGACGCCAAGGTCGAGCGGCTGCTCGATCACCGTGCGCTCGAGAGGGTGGCTCGGCGACTCGTAAAGCGATTTGAAAATGGCCGAATCGTCGTCCGCCCAATTGATCGGACCTTTCCCATCAATGGGTTCACCGGTCGCGTCGAGCACCCGGCCAAGCAGCGCATTTCCAACCCGAATCGTCGGGGAACTGCGCTTCAAAATCACGATTGAATCGGTGCTAATCCCGCGTGCTTCTCCGAACGGCATCAATACGACTCGCTTATCGCGAAAGCCGATGACTTCGGCGTCAACGCCGGGAAGATGGTGAGAAGACTCATCCAAACGGAGCGGCATCGGGGTACCGGCTTCGGTAGTTAAGATCCGACAAATGCTTCCGACCGAGGCGCCGGGAAGGATTGCTTCGAAAACCATTCCTACCGACTTCACCACCTTACCGGCAACCCGGTAAGGGACATGCGTCGCGACGCGATCGAGGAAACCGGCGCTGCCCGTAAGTCCGTCTAAGCTCATGCGGATTCCGACTCACCGGGCACGGCTGCGTTCATCGTCGCGGCAACCTGCGAATCATCCAGAGCGGCCAATACGACCTCGTGAAGCGATCCGAGCTGGGTCGCGAGGGTCGCGTCGATTCGGTTCCAGTCTGTTTCGATGACGACGTCGGCATCCCCGAGCTGCGAAGAAGCTTCGACGGTGACATTCTTGAGCCCGGTGTGCTTCTTTTCGAGCTCCGGAAGAATCGCGTACAAAGTCTCGATTTGGGCGGTGCTCGCAATGAGTTTGAGCTGTTCCTTCACGCCGACCTTCTCGACGACCGATCGTACGACCCGTCCCATGTATTCGCGGTCGATGACAATTTCCCTTTGGAGAACGCTACCGGCGATCCGGTAAACGAGCTCGACGAGGAACCGTTCATTCGCTTGAAAGATTTCAGCTTTCACGCCTTCGATCCCAGCGATCAGAGCATCGAGACGCTCGAGCTTTTCGGCAGACGCCGTTTCGAAACTCGCTTTCGCTTCGGCTCTACCGCGAGCGTGCCCTTCCTCATATCCAGACTCTTTTCCCTCGCGCTCGGCGGCTTCACGGGTTGCATCGAGTTTTTCGCGGACCCGAATTTCGACCTCGCGGTTCGTTTCGTCATCGGCAGAGACGAGATCCCGAAGAACCGGATCCACTTGGAAGCGCCGATCCTTCCGACCAAGGTCTGCGATCGGCGTCGAAGGCCGAGTCGGGCGCTTCGCGGAGAGCGTCGGAGTTCGAAACGTATCCAAGGAACTCGGTTTCAGGTTCGTCATTTCGAAAGGCCGCACGTCTTGGGTCACTTCCGAATCGAGTTTGAAGATTTTCTTATCCATATTCCTCTATGCTCGTTCGTTAGTCTTAAACTAGGGCGTCGCCATCGCCGCCGCGAGCGATCATGATCTTGCCTTCGGATTCGAGGCGCTTCGCGACGTTGATGATTTCTTGTTGGGCTTTTTCGACGTCGGAGAGCTTGACCGGCCCCATCGATTCGAGATCTTCGCGGAGGAGATCCGCCGCGCGCTTCGAGATATTTTTGAAGATCTTGTCCTTGATCTCGTCGGGCGCCGTTTTGAGCGCCATGACGAGCTTGTCGTTCGGAACTTCCTTGAGGAGTGTCTGCATCCCGCGGTCGTCGATGTAGATGATGTCTTCGAAGACGAACATGAGCTTCCGAATTTCTTCGGCGAGCTGCGGATCCTTCTCCTCGACGCGTGCCATGATGTTTTGCTCGGACTGCTTGTCCATGACGTTGAGCATGTCGGCGATCGGTTGGATACCACCGAGCTGCTGCGTATCGATCGAGCCGAGGGTCGCCAGTTCTTGTTTCAACACTTCGTCGACTTGCGCGATGAGCGAAGGCGAAATGAAGTCGATGTTCGCGATACGAAGGACGACTTCCGTCTGAATCGCTTCGGGGAGGCGTTTGATGACGTCCACCTTCTTCCCGCCGTCGAGGTGGGCGAGAATGAGCGCGATCGTTTGGGGATGTTCGTTAATGAGGAAGTTGGCGAGCGTACGAGAATCGACGAGCTCGAGTGCTTCGAGGGTACGGGATCCTTCGACGACCGAAAGCTGTCCGAGAACCGTCTTCGCTCGCTCTTCGCCGAGCGTTTGGAGGACGAAATCACGGCCCATCGCGTGACCGAAGATGATGTTATTTTCTTCCGAAATTTCCGAATAGAACTCTTCGAGAACATCGCGCACGACCGTAATCGGCACCTTCGTGACCAGCCCCATGGCATTCACGAGCCGCTTCACGTCGTTATCCTTCATTTTCTTGAAGATTTGCGAAGTGACCTGATTTCCGAGCACGTTCAGCAGCACTGCCGCTTTTTCAGTGCCCGACATCTGGTCGATGTTATCGAAGTTCGACATTAGGCGCTCTTTCCTTTGTCCTTAGATTCTTCGGCTTTCTTTTCGCCTCCGCCGGCGGCCGGAATGACGAGCCAATCCCGGAGGATCAGCGCGGCCTTCTGCGGGTTCGCATCGACGAGCGTCACTACTTTTTCCTTCACCATTTCGCTCTCGATCTTTTCCGGATCCACCTGCTCTGGCATTCCCGGTACGACGTCCTCGAGGCCCGGCAGTCCGGCCGAACCCTTCTGAAGTTTCTCGAGCTCTTCGAGAGTTTGGGGCAGGAAGGTCTCCACGCCGTCAGAAGTGTTGTCGGTGATCCACTTGATGAACGGACGAACGACCATGAAGAAGAAGAGCACGATGACCATGCCCATTCCTGCGTAGAGCAAGAGGCTTTGGATATATGCCTTCTTCTCACGTTCGGCGAGGAGCGCCTCCGCATCCGTGAAGTCCGTTTGCGAGAACTCCATGTTCTTCACTTCGAGGGAGTCTCCGCGCTTCTTATCGAAGCCGACCGCGGACGCAATAATGGATTCGAACTCTTTCAGCTTTTCTGGAGCCCAGGGGTCGACCTTACTTTGAACGACGCCGTCCTTGTCTTTCGTCTTGACCATCTTTCCGTCGACCACTACGGCGACGCTCAGACGCTTCACGGAGCCCGGCGAATGCGTGGTGGTCTTCACGGTTTCTGGCACGGCGTAATTGGTGATGTCCCCGTCGACCTTCGTATCGGTCGTCTTCGTCGCTCCCGGAGCAGTTTGGGCGAGCGGCGTATTCGACTGGGCTCCGGCTACGCCCGAGGCGGTCGGCCGGAAACCTTGCATCGACTGGTTATTGTGCTGCTGCGAACGAATCGCGGCGCCGTCTTGATCGTAAGTGACCTGCTTCTCGCTCACGGAATTGAAATCGAGATCGGCAGTCACACGCGCAACTACGTGCCCGTCGCCTACGACTCGGCTCAACATCTCTTCGATGTTTCGTTCCATATCGTGCTCGACGGTATGCTTGAAATCGTTTTGGGAAGTGGTCAGCTGCGAGATCGAATCCCCGGTGCTCTTCGAGAGCGTCTTACCGAGGCTGTCAACGATGGCGACTTCGTTCGGATCAAGACCTTCGACCGCGCGAGCGACGAGATTTCCGATGCCGTAAATTTGCTTATCGTTCAGCGTAGCGCCCGGTTCGAGGTCGAGGACGACCGAAGCGGACGCCTTTTTTTGGTCTTCGACGAAGGTCGACTTCTGCGGGATCGCGAGGTGGATTCGGGAACGGCGAACACCGTGGATCGAGTTCACCGTCCGCATCAGCTCCCCTTCGAGCGCGCGCTTTTGGTTCACCTTCTGAACGAAGCTCGTCTGACCGAGGTTCGTTTTATCGAAAACTTCGTAACCGACGACCGAACTCTGAGGCATACCCTGGATCGCGAGATCCATCCGGAGCTGATCGATATTTTCTGGAGAAACTGAGATATTCTTTCCGCTCGCGTCGACTTTGAACGGGATGTTCTTTTCGCGAAGGATACGGAGCACGTTCGCCGAATCTTCGGGGCTGAGGTTCGTCATGAGCGGAGCGTAGGACCGATTCCCTGCCCACATAAAGAGACCGACGACGCCGGCGCCGATGGCGACCGCCGTAACACTCATGGCGATTTTCTTTTGGGTGCTTTGGCCCGCTAGAAATTCGCTGATCTGCTTCATGATCCGATTAAAAAAATCCACCGTGCGTCTCCCCTGAAAAAATCCTTAAAACCAAAAAATCCGCTACCCGAACCAACCGCTAACTACACTTGCATCCGCATAATTTCTTTATAAGCATCGAGAACCTTGTTCCGGACCTGCATCATCAGCTTCAAGCTGGCATCCGCGTTTTCGATCGAAAGCATAGTCTCGTGAATATTTTTAGTCCGTCCAGCGGCCAGCTCCTTAATCGAGGTGTCGGCTGACTGCTGGGCTTCGTTCACCTTCTCGATCGATTCACTGAGCATCTGGCCGAAGCCCTTCGCGCCTTCGACGCCAGAGGCATCAGGTGTCTTCATGCCTTCGGACTGCATGTTCTTTAGCGTAAGCCCTTCCGGAGCCGCGAGGCTGTCTTTGCCCGCGCCCAGGAACTCGTTCACCTTTCCGCTTTGGAGACTTCCGGCTAAATTTTCGATGGTTAAGTTAGACATGCTTTATCCTCTATTTCCCAATCTCGAGAGCCTTAGCCGCCATCGCCTTGGCGGCATTCATCGCTGTGACATTCGCTTCGTACGAGCGCTGGGCGGAAATCATATTGGCCATCTCTTCGACCGTGTTCACATTCGGCATCGCGACGTAACCTTCGTCGTTCGCGTCTGGATGATTCGGATTATAGACCATCCGTGGCGGCGCGGTGTCTTCGTGGACTTCGTCCACGAGCACACCCTGAACTTGTTGATCCAGTTGGTCTTTTAGAATTTCTCCGAAACTTTCTTTGTCGGTGGTCGCGGTCATAACCGCGTCCTTCCGCTTGTAGGGCCCGCCCTCTTCGGTCCGCGTCGTTTCCGCGTTCGCGATATTCGAAGAAATCGTATTCATCCGGCGCTGCTGCGCCTCGAGTCCGCTCGCACTCACCCGCATGGAAGAAAAGAAATCCATTAGCGATTACCTCCGCCTTCAGTGATCGAATACTTCAACATTCCGAGTTTCTTCTTCAACATTTCGGCAGCCGCGTCGTAAAGTAGCTGGTTTTCAGCCATTTTGGCCATTTCTTCAGAACGGTTCACGGTGTTCCCATCGAGCGATTCGACGCCGTTCATATCGTCAGCGATCGCCGGGCTCACCGGATCGGTCGAGTGGATGACGATATGATCCGGATTATCACCTTCCATGCGTAAACCATCATCCGCGCCGAGCGCTTGGCGAAGCGCGCCTTCGAACTCGACCTTCTTCGCGTGGTAACCAGGGGTGTCCGCATTAGCAATGTTCGACGAAATCACGTTCTGGTTTACCAGGCGTAAATTCATCGTCGTATCTAAGCCTTGGATCGTGGAGTCGAATCCGGACATCCTGATTCTCCTTTTGCCTAACGCCCCGTCGTCATCTACCTAGTGTCACATAAGGATCTCTTCATCGCACTGGGCAGGAATTTCCGGCGGGGATGGAAATTCCTGCCCACAGCGAGTTGGCTCTGCGAGCCGTAACTGAAGCTTGATGGAGGAATTAGACGTTAATGCCGAGCACGCGGTATTCTGCGAGCTTGTTCCGCAGCGTACGGATAGAGATTCCGAGCGCCTTGGCGGTGTGAGTCCGGTTCCCTTGGTGATAGCCGAGGGCTTGGAGGATCACCATACGTTCGATGTCGTTCAGCGTTTCGCCTGGCGACCACGGATTCTTATCCGAGGCGTTCGTGAGACTCGCCGAAAGACTAATCGTTTCCGAGCGCACGCGGCGTTCGATGACGACATCCTTCGATTGGATGAGCATCCCTTGGGCGGTGATCACCGCGCGTTCCATCACGTTCTCGAGTTCGCGAACGTTGCCTGGCCAGGTGTGCATATCGAGAATCGAAAGCGCTTCTTGGGAAATTCCAGAAAGGCCCTTACCGTTCTTTTCGGCATAAAACTTGATGAAGCTCTCGGCGAGAATTTTCACGTCGCCCGTGCGATCGCGCAGGGACGGGATCGTAAGGTTAACGACGTTCAAACGATAGAAAAGGTCTTCGCGGAACGAGCCTTCACGCACGCAGTCCGAAAGATTCCGGTTCGTCGTGGCGACGATCCGTACGTCGATCGAGGTCGGCTTACGGCCGCCAATACGGTCGACTTGGCTTTCTTGAATCACGCGAAGGAGTTTCGCTTGGAGACGAATATCCATCTCAGAGATTTCATCGAGGAGGATCGTGCCGCCATGGGCAAGCTCGAACTTACCGGCTTTCGCCGCCACCGCACCCGTGAAGGCACCGCGCTCGTAACCAAAGAGTTCGCTTTCGAGCAGATTTTCAGGAATCGCTGCACAATTAATCGCGATGAACGGCTTGTTCGCGCGATTCGAGGACGAATGAATCAGATTCGCGATCAGTTCCTTGCCGGTTCCACTCTCACCTTGGATCAAAACGGTCGCCTTACTCTGCGCAACCGTTCTCGCCAAGTTCATGATATCGCCGAGCTGTCGATCGTTCGTCACGATCTTCGCGGCCTGCTTTCCTGTGAATTCAGGTACAAACTTATTCTCCATCGTCCCCTCCGTGGTCGTTCCCATCATAGCGAATTGCCCTCCATGGCAGTTGTGCCCGCAAGCTTCTTACGGGCGAGCTCTTTCCAAAAATCATCGTCTTTACTTCCGGCGGCGCGACCCAGCAGCTCGCTCACCTTCGCGTCGTCTCCACCGATCTTTTCCAACGAAAGCGCGTACTGATAGATCGCGCGATTGCCACCGAGGCCGGCGCCGACTGCGCGACCGTAGGCATCGGCCGCTTCGCCGAACTTACCGAGCTTCGTCGCGAGTTCGCCTTCGGCCAAAATCCAAGCTTCCTTCGAAGCGATCGGCTTTAAGCCGACGCCTTCGGCTTTCGCATGCATGCCCGGAGCCAGGTTCGAAAGCTGAAGCTTTCGGTAGGCTTCGATCGCCGAGCGGGTGTTCCCTCCGTCGGCCTGGAGGCCCGCGATCCACTGATCAAGCGCGATGCGCTCGACCGA
>JBBQMV010000140.1:0-7064 GCA_038329315.1 Bdellovibrionia bacterium
ATGTTCGGATACTCCACTGACCTTCGCTCCGCTACCCAAGGTAAGGGCGAGTTCACGATGGAATTCCTGAAGTACTCCGCTGTTCCTAAAGCGGTTCAGGACGAAATGGTGAAGAAGTACCAAGAGAAGAAGGCGAAGGGATAACCAGCGAGGGCCGGGCAAGTCGCCTCCCTCCCTCTGTCTTCCCGAGATAAGAGCTCACATCGAGAGAGAGGGCGGTCTGGATTTCAATCCAGACCGCCCTTTTTCATGATCTCTGGTCGAATTTCTCTAACCACATGAAATTTAAGGCAAAATATCTGATGCCGCCCCTATTGATTCGTCGCATTAAATAGAAGATAATTATTAATAATAGTTAAGAATCTATCCTCTTGAGGGACGTACGATGTGGAGATTCAGAAAGCAGAGTTATAGCGCTGTCGCGCTCGCGATTTCATTCGCGAGTGTGAGTGGCTGTTCGCTTTCTTCGAGTCGCGACGATTCTTCCATTCATGTCGACCTTTCCTCGCTTCAATCTCAGCGCCATCAACTCGCGCTCGGACTTTCGGCTTCCGGTTCTTTTCTGAACGGACTGACCGCTCCTCCTTCGAGCGCCGCAAATTTTAGCTGCTACGCCGTTAACATCACCGGCCCCGGAATCGGCGACAGCGGAAATCATAATGGCGGTCCTGGTGACGACGTCGCTGCGATCTTCCCGCCGCTCTGGAATGAGACCAGTTACTGTTCCTATCGCGGAGTCGTCACCCCGACGATTAATTTGGATGGCTCTGGAAGCGCGGACGTCGCGCTCCAAGTTCCACCGGGCGATCAGCGCCTCGTTCAAGTCGTCGGAATTAACGATACGGCGATTTGTGCGAGTGGAGTGGTGGACGATCCACCGGGTACGAACGGTGGCGGAAGCGGCCGCTTCTTCGAAATCGGTCGCGCGAAGCTCGCGGGTGTTTTCACGGATCGTTCCGTCAGCATAGGAATGAATTGGCCGGCGACGACTGCGCTTCAATCGGCGCGGGCGATGGATTGTGGCGGCGGAAGTAGCCAGACCTGCACTCTTATCAAAGACTATACTACCGGCGGGACCGCGGCGATTCTGGCGATCACTTCGCCGACCGTCGTTGTCGCTCAGGCGATTCCGTACGTGCCGGGCGCCTACATCAATACGGTTTCGATGATGCTTTCGAATGTCAGCGCGCCAAGCTCGACCGATTCGCAAGCGATTATCTATATCTATTCTTCGACTTCGCAGACCAACATGTCCGGCGCGACTTATACAGGGTATTCATCGGCGGCGACCGCAGTTACCGTTTACGCAAACTCTGCGGCTCAGGTCGTTTCGTTCAACATGGAAGATCCGGTCAATCACTTCTTAATGATGCAACCCGGAGTCTATTATTGGGCCGTCATCGCTTCGCCAAACGCGGCGAACTCTACGCAGCAAACTTTTTTGCAAGTTCATTTCGGTTCTGACGGAACCGCAAATACGAGTACGACTGTATTTCAAGGGTCGGGAAATTTTCCGACCTTCTCATGGGCATCCCAATCGGGCGCGATCGGAATCTATTCCCAAGTTAAAGCCTGTAATAATTAAGAACCGTGGTTAACGAGGTGCGTATGTTTAAAATTGGAATTCAAATTCTAGCGTCAGTTTCGATCGCCGCCACCTTCGGGGGATGCTCGATGTCTTCGTCCCGCGACGATTCTTCGATTCACGTCGATCTCTCTTCGCTGCAAGCCCAACAGCAGCACCAATTGGCGCTCGGGCTTTCCGCCTCGGGTTCGTTTTTAAGTGGCCTGACCGCTCCGCCAACCAGCGCGAGTTTATTTAACTGCTACGCCGTGAACGTCACCGGTCCGGGAATCGGCAATTCTGGAGGTGGCGGCGGTACGCCGGGTCCAAACGACGATCCGGCCGTCGTCTTCCCAAAGGTTTGGGCCGAAACGAGTTACTGTTCTTATCGCGGCGTCATCACTCCACCGATTAATATCGTTTCGCCGGGAAGTGCCGACGTCGCACTCCAAGTTCCGCCGGGCGATTTGCGCCTCGTTCAGGTCGTCGGGATTAACGATCCGCTCGTCTGCGCCAGTGGAGTGGTCGATGATCCGGTCGGTAGCACGGGTGGCGGTCGTTTCTTCGAAGTCGGTCGCGCGAAACTTGTGGGCGTTTTTAGCGATCGCTCGGTCAGCATCGGGATGAATTGGCCGACGGGGGCAAATGCTCCTGCGCTCCAAGCTGCACGCGCGATGGACTGCGGTTCGGGCAGCTGTACGGTCGGTGGAAATCCAGCGCCGGCGGCTTTGCCTTCGCCGTCTCCGTCCATTCTCCTCAATAGTGGAGGTATGAACATCGTTCAGCGGCTCCCGAGTTCGCCGGGCAAAAGCCTGAAGCAAATTTCACTGATGCTCAACTCGACGCTCTTTAGCGCCGGCAATTCGCCTTCGATAAAAATTTACAAAGCGCCGTCGGGTACGGATCCGACGACAGTCCCAGGCGCATCAGCGGTCGTGGATACTTTTTTCGCCGGTCATGTTGCAATCCCGACCCCATTGCCGTCGGGGGCTCCCGTAATGATCGATGTTCCGATTGGTGACGGCACCGGAACACCTTTAATAATGGCCGATGGATTCGTTTACTTCTTCGCGATGAATTCTTCGAGTTTTTCGAATATGACGATTTACTACTCTTCCGGAGCCGGAGGAGGGCAAACCTATTCGTTCAGTGTGGCGAATTCGCCTTGGACTGCGAATACATCGAGTCTTGGGATCTACTACACTGTCCAAACCTGCGGGCCTTAAAGTCGAACGCCGACGCGCACCGCAAGCCCGGGTACGCCCGCGTTTGAATAATTCCCTTCGAACGCGATCTGGATAACCGTGAGGTCGAAGACGAGTCCGCCAAAGAGCGAGAGTCCGTTTCGCTTTCCAGTCGCGGAAAGCGTCGTGGAGAATCCGGCGACGGTGATCGGAATCTCGACTTTCGCCGTCGCCATCGAATAACTCATGCCCATGTACGGTTCGGCGAACGCGAGCTTCGCGCCGACGATGAGAGCCGGAGTCCACGTCTTCGTCGAAACGATTCCGAGGTCGTTATCCGAATAGGCGAGCCGAAGCGACGCCCCGAACCCTTCTTCCGGTTCGATGATCTTTAGTTTCGCCGCGATACCGGTGAGTTTATATCCTTGGTACTTCAAGTAACCGGCCTCGACCGCGAAACGATCGCCGAGGCGGAGGTTCGCCTGGATTCGCGCGGCCGGAATGACGCCCGGAATTTGCGAATCGAATCCGGCGGCCTTCAGCACGTCTCGAAATTCATCGGGAATTTTCGTCGCTTGGGCTTCGACGCTGACGTCGAGTCCGAGCAGCCCGGTCGGCGGATCGACGCCGGTGAGCGGACGAAACTCGCCGCCGAGACCGATCGCCTGGGCCGCGGCGTCCGCCGCCTGATTGGTAATGAGCTGGGCCGGCGCTGTAAACTGGCTCGGATCGAGCGTAAGTCCGCCCGCGTCCGCCGCCGACGCTCCGAAGAGCGCGGCACAAAGAAGTAGAAAATGAAAAAGGGTGAACCGCAGCAGGCGCATCACCCTTTTCATTCTAAATGCCTAACGAGTCGGAAAGAAATGAGTTCTATTTCTTTCCGCCCGCGGTCGTGTCGACCGGAACGGTCGCATTGGCAGGCGGCGCTTTCGCGGCGGCCGTCGGATCAAGTGGAAGCTTCGCGGGCGTTGCTGGCGTCGTCGCCGCCGTGCCCGTATCGAATACGGAGCGCTTTTCGCGTCCGCCCATGACCGTCAAACCGAGGGACGTACACATGAAAATCGCTGCGAGAGCGAAGGTCGTTTTCGTGAAGAAGTTCGCGCCGCCGGAGCTGCCGAAAACCGTGTTGCTCGAGCCGCCGAGGGTTGCGCTAATGTCTGCGCCTTTTCCCGACTGCATGAGGACGACGACGACGATCAAGAAGCAGGTAACGATATGGACGACGGTGACAAAAGTGGTCATAGGCCCCGGTTTTAACGAAAAGAGGGGGGGGTGCAAGGTGATCCTAAGAATGCAACGCGTTATTTGTGTCGGTAATTTGCACTCTCCTCGATTCGCAGGGATGATCGAGGCATGCGAATTGTCCAGGGATTGGTCTTGAGCGCACTGACGGCGGGAATGGTGGCTTGCTCCCTGAAGGGAGTCGAGCGGGGCTCGACGATCGTCGTGCGAGTCGAAGATCGAAGTGAAGGCAAAGATGCCGCGCGCCCGACACTGAACGGCCCGATCGGGCCGCTCGCGACTCCGACGCTTCCGCCGCCGACCGTCGTTTCCGGTTTCGACTGCATCGGGGTGAACGTGGTCGGCCCGGGGATTCCGGATTCGAGCTTAAATCCGAGCGGAAATGCGCAAGCGATGATGCCCGACCTCCTCGCCGGTCGAACCTATTGCTCCTACCGGGGAATAATCGCCGGTCCGATTCTCGCGAATGCCACGACCGCTCAAGAACTGGCCTTCGTCGTTCCGCCCGGAAATCCGCGGTTGATCCAAGTCGTCGGATTCATCGAACGAAACGGATCGCATGATTGTGTGCGGGAATTCGTGAATGGACCGCAGCCGAGTTCGAGTCCCGGGGTTCGGGTCGAGGCCGACGTTTACGAGATTGGTCGTCAGGTCGTCGATCTCACGCATGATACGACGGTCACGATTTCTCCCGACTGGAACGGGCTGAACTCGAGTGTCCAGCTCTCGCGGACTTTAAAGTGCAATGACGGAAACGGCGCGAGTCCGACGCCTTCGCTGCCCGTGGTTTATCCAGGCCCTTCGCTCATCAGTGCGCGCGGTGATGTCGCGGTTTACTACGATACGCGAATTGCACCGTCGAAAATTTGGGTGGCCGGAGGCGGAGTTGCTTCGGCAGAATACCTGGACCTGAGTGCTCCGACTGCCTGGCATGCGGCGGGGGCGACTGCGGTGGCCTCTCAGGCGCCGATTCTCACGGGGATAAACACTTCGGCCCTCCTTCTTATTGGAGGTTCGGCTTCGCCGTTAAACTATCAAACTTACGACGGAACGACCTGGGCGACTTCGATGACCGGTACGGGGACGTTCGCCTATAGCTCGGTCGTCCACCACACGAATGGGGACACTTACATCTTCGGCGGAACGAACGGGTCGTCGCAGTCGAGTAATAATTCGAAGGTCACGGCCGGTGCGGCCGTCCCGACTCCGATTTCGACCCCGCTCAGTATGGCTCGGTCTCGGTCCGCGGCGACCGAAATGGTGAACGGCACGATCGCGATTGTCGGCGGGAATACGAACTCGGGCTCGACGGCAGCGAACGCGTGCGACACCTACCAGCCAAGTACGACTTTCGTTCAGGTTTGCGCGCCTTATCCGATTTTGGTTCAAGAGGGCGCGATGTCACCGATGACCGGTGGCGGAGTCCTTTATTTCGGTGGCCTCACTCCGCCGAGTGCTTTCCAGGGATACGTGTTCGCATCGGATTCGGGAATATCCACGTGGACAGTCAAGAGCGTAATGTCCATCGGTCGCTCCCAGTTCAAATCATTCGCCCTGCCGATTGTCGGAAAGTTTATCGTGATCGGCGGAAAGGTCGCGGTTTCCGGTACGATGGCCACGGCGACGACCGAGATCTACGATCTTTCCACGAACGTGTGGACGTTCGGTCCGAATCTCATGACCGCTCGGTACGGGTACGGAGCCGTGCGCGTCGGAAATTCGATCTACATTATGGGCGGCTATGATTCGGCCGGCGCGCCGCTGAGTTCTGTCGAAATTTTGAATCTTTAAAGAAGCTGTCCGGCGATTTCGAGCAGTGCGAGGAAGCTATCGGATTTCAAGCTCGCGCCACCGACGAGTCCGCCGTCGACGTTCGGTTTCAGCAGTAGAGACTTCGCGTTTTCCGGAGTAACGCTTCCACCGTAAAGAATCTTCGTCTTCGCGGAGTTTTCTTCACCGTAACGGGCGGCCAGAAATCTCCGCGAGAAGTAGTGGGCTTCTTCGGCTTGTTCCGGAGTCGCAGTCAGCCCGGTGCCGATCGCCCAAACCGGCTCGTAGGCGAGTACGAGTTTTTCGTTCCATTCGGAAGGGAGACCTTCCTTTAACTGGCGTTCCAGGATTTTCGTAGTGTGACCGGCTTCACGCTCGGCCCGGGACTCCCCGTAGCAGAGAATGACCGTAATCTTTTGGCGAAGGAGGCTTTCGGCGCGTTTCTTCACCGTCGCGTCGGTCTCCCCGGAAAACTGACGGCGTTCGGAATGCCCGACGAGTGCCGTAGAGAGTCCCATCTCGAGCAGCATCGGTCCGGAAATTTCTCCGGTGAATGCACCCTTCTCCTCGAAGTGAACGTTCTGCGCGCCGATCTCGATCGGCGTACCCATGAATTCGTGACGTGCGGTTTCGAGTGAAAGAAACGGCGGAAAGATCATGGTTCCGAGCGTTCCCTGACCGAGCGCGATCCGGGTCTTTTCGGAAAGATAGCCCCAGTTCGTCTTAAAGAGCGCGGCGAATCCCGTCGTCGCTTTCGCGCCGTGATTCATTTTCCAGTTTCCGGCGATCAAAATACCGCGCTTCTTATCCATCGCGACTGCTTAGATCCGCTCGCGAGTCATCGACTGGGTCGTTTCCCGCTTGTACATCTGACGGAGAATTTCGATTCCGGGTAGCGAACCATTTTCGATAAATTCGAGAACCGCGCCGCCGCCTGTGGAAAGGTGATCGAAGCCGCCGGCGAAACCGGACTGCTTAATCGCCGAGACGGTGTCGCCGCCGCCGACGATCTTAATCGCCGACATCTCGGAGATCGCCTGGGCCATCTCGAACGTGCCGACGGAGTATTCTGGCTTTTCGAACCAGCCGAGCGCGCGGCCTCGACGTCTTCGGGCTTTGGTTGTTTCGCGCCGGGCGGAATCGGAATTCCGTTCACGGCCCAAAACGCGTGCGCCATCGCGCCGCCGATGCAGATTCCGGAGACCGACCGGAGAAGGGCTTCGACGGTCTTGATCTTGTCGGTCACTTTCGAGCCACCGAGAACGGCGTAGAATGGTTTCGCCGGATCTTTTACGAGCGGTTCG
>JBBQMV010000141.1:0-7059 GCA_038329315.1 Bdellovibrionia bacterium
CG
This sequence comes from Bdellovibrionia bacterium, assembly GCA_038329315.1. GTDB lineage: Bacteria > Bdellovibrionota > UBA1018 > UBA1018 > UBA1018 > JACMQW01. Next base: position 3 of record JBBQMV010000141.1, read on the forward strand.
GATCTTCGAAATTTCGTCACGACGACCCCCGACCGAACCGCGTTCGTTCGCCGCGCGCCCGAGAACGATCTTCCCGACTCGATCCGCGGTTACGACCGGCTTATCCTCTCGGGCTCCCGCACGAGCTGCCTCGAAGAAGGCAGCTGGGTCACGAAACTCGACGGGCTTCTCAAGGAAGCGCTCCGCGAAAGTCGTCCGATCCTCGGGGTCTGTTACGGACATCAAGCGCTGACTCGCGTCCTCGGCGGACGAAGCCTCCTTCGTAAGGGACACCCCGGCGAGTTCGGATGGACCGAAATCGAAATCGTCGAACGCGCACCGCTCTTCGACGGGCTTTCCGAACGATTCTGGTCGTTCTCGTCACATTACGAAGAGGTCGCCGAACTCCCCATGGGCATGCGACTCCTCGCAAAATCCTCGGCCTGCGCGATTCAGGCCTGCCGCCTTGAAAACCTTCCCGTGTACGGAATTCAGTTCCATCCGGAGAAAGATCTTCCTTCTACCGAGAAATCAATCGAAGCCTGGAAGAAGGATGATCGCCGGGACAAGATCTCCCGTCCCAAGGACGGATCTAAACTTTACGACCCGAAGGTCGGCCAAAAAATCTTCGGAAATTTTCTCTCGGAGAACGGATGAACCCGAAAAGCCTCTTCAAAAACTTTCTAAAGCTCGCGTTTGTGGCCCTCGTTTTCTGGTGGCTCGCGGAAAAAAATCTCATCTCGCTCGATCGGACGGCCGAAGGTTTGAAAAACTGGCCCTCTCTCCTCGCGGGTTTCGTCGCGATATGGATCACCGCCTTCATCGCGGCGTTTCGCTGGGGAATGCTCCTGAAGGCCCAGGATATTCGGCTCGCAACGCCGCGACTCCTCCAACTCCAGTTCGTCGGAAACTTTTTTAATATCGCCCTTCCAGGCGCGGTCAGCGGCGACTTCGTAAAAGCGTTTTATATCGCGCACGAATATCCGGGTGCGCGTTCGAAAGCATTCGGTTCGATTCTTTTCGACCGAATCATCGGCCTCTCCGCCCTCGTCATCGTTTCGCTCACCGCGCTGCTCGTCGGGCTTCAGCACTTCATCGGATCGCCGGTGCTTTCCGGCGTCAAGGCGTTCGTGATGATCGCCGGACTTTGCGTCTTCGTTTTCTATACCTACCTCTTTCTCGTGCACGAAGACTCCGATCCATTATTGAAACTCGGTCTCGCTTTCGAAAAGCGCGGCGGAAAGATCGGTTCGACCTTCGGTGCGATCGTGCGGATCTATCTCGGGATTCGGGTTTACCATTCGGAGCGGAAGCTCGTCTTCAAGGCGCTCTGTTTTTCCTGCATCATTCACATCCTCGCCGGATTCGCGTGTCTCTGCTTCGCGTCGGCGCTCGGCGAATCTCAAATTCCGACGAATGGTCTCTTCGTCGTCGCGCCACTCGGCCTCCTCGTCACCGCCGTTCCGATTCTTCCCGGTGGGGTCGGCACCGGGCACGCGGCGTTCAGTTTCTTTTTCCACCTCCTCGGCTCGGACCGCGGCGCGGACATCTTTTCTTATTACGTGCTCACCCAGCTCCTCATCGGTGCCGTCGGCGGCCTCGTATACCTCCGCTTCAAGACCCAAGCCGGAACGGTACTTGAAGATATGGAAAAGGCCGGGGCTTCTCCCGTTTAAAAAATCGTAGCTCGACTCTCGGTCGGCCAGAAACTTGAATGGGCAGAGGGGTGAACTCCCGTCCGCTCTATCCATTCCAGTCCGAAGCGCTCGAATCCCTGCGTGTTTCTCGAGTGAATCTCGCCCTCACCGCACCTACGGGTTCGGGAAAGGGTCGCATTCTCGAGGAGCTCGGCCGTATTCCGGACGAACGCGTGCTCGTGCTCACACCCCTCATCGCCCTAGCCCGTCAGCAGCGACGGCGGTTTCTCGCCGCCGGCGTCCCTGCCGGACGAGTAAAAATTCTAAGTCCCGAAGCCGCACTCTTTCGCGAACGGGACATTCGGGAGTGGAAACCGACGCTCGTCGCGGTCGACGAAGCCCACTGCGTTTATGAATGGGGCACGCGGTTTCGTCCGGCGTATGGTCAGCTCCTCGCTTTTCTTCGTGATCTCGGGTGCCCGCGTACACTCTGGATGAGCGCGACGTTTCCGCGGGAGCTCCTTCACGAAATCTCGGAGGTCCTCCCGGGCGAGTGGATGACGCTTGGGCGGTTTCGCTTGCCACCCCATCTGCGGTTACGATTTGTTCAGAGCCCCGCCAGCGAGCGAATCGAAACGGTACGGGAGGATTGTCTCTCCCGGTCGGGACCTGGCCTTCTTTTCGTGGGGACTCGAAAGGATGTCGGACGTTACCTCGGAATTTTTTCCGAACATCGGGCGGCCGTTCCCTACCACGCGGGAATGAGTGATGAGGAGCGCCGTTCGGTCGAGGCACGTCTCACCCGTGAGGCGCACGGCGGCGCCGAGACCTCGGTGATCGCGACGAATGCGTTCGGGATGGGCATGGATTTTCCGCAGTTCGAATGGGCGACACTGGCCCAGGCTCCGTATTCCCTCCTCGCTCTCATGCAGGCCTGCGGTCGAGTCGCACGCGGGGATCGGCCGGGTGTGGCAACACTTTACTGGGCGGAGGAGGACTTTCGTTTCGCGGGACTTCTGCTCGGAGCTCGGAATGAGCGAGCCCAAGCGGAGCTCGCGCGCCTGAGGGAGTACCTCGAGGCTTCTCCGGAAGCGCGGATGGAGATTGAGAGGGCAGCCTTCCTTTAACGAAAAGTCGTCGCGTGTACGGTCGTGTCGATCGCGTCGTACCACGCGGTGTCCTGATTGAAGGTGAGTGCGCGGTAGCGATCCTTGTTCGTATCGAACTGCCAGGCTGCATCCGGAAACCAGATTGATACGCCGTGAGATTTCGATTGGTCTGGAGTCGTTTGGTTCGCGGTCACGAACGTGCTGATCGCGGTACGAACGCCCGCGAGAATTTCGGGCCGAATCGGGATTGAAGCGTCCGCTCCGATTTGATCGACGAGATCCCCGAGGTCTTTGTAATCGGCGAGCGTGTAGGAACGTGTCTTACCTACGGCCGCAAATATTTTTTGGCGAACGACTTTCGACTGGGTTTTGATCGCATCGCCGAGATCACGTACCGAAGTCGCAAGCATCCCGTACTTCGAGAGATCAAGCCCAGACAGCGTAATGCCGTGACCGTTCGGGTACGAGTCTTTGTAAACTTTTGCGAGAATTGAGGATACGTCTGCTGCAGATTTGGCTCCGCCGGCGTTCCACTGTGTAAGGAGCGTATCGTAAGGCCAACCGGCCGCGGGCTCGACTTCTTCCGAGCCCACAAACGCCGATGCACTCCCTTTTACTTGAGAGATGACTTCCGCCATCGCCATCATGCAGGAGTCGCTGCCGAGAAGATCTACGGGCTTTCCGATTTGCCGGGCGATCTCGGTCATCGCGATTCCGAGTTCCTCGGTCGTGATGTGGTGGCCGGAAATATCGTCATACGAGAGATCTCGAGTTCCGATAGTGCCGCCGGTGGTTTTGAAGTGCCATCCATTCCCGTGGTTCCAGATGTTCACGAAATAATGATCGGCCGGATAGGTCTTCGCGGCCCAAACGACGAAATCGATAAGACTCCGGTAATCCCCCATATCGACCAGTCCGAGATTCTGGAGAACCGGGCTCGTGACATTTTTCTTATCGGTGTCCTTGTTCACGTAGATCCGGTGAACTTCCCGCGTCTTCAAACTCGCCCACTGGGATACGACGTGAACGCGGGCGGTAGATCCGACCACTTCCATTTCGTTCATGTCGAGGTAACCGAAACTATCGAGGGAGTTAAATCCGTTTAGATAAGTGAGGAGTGCCCACTCCTTCGGAGTTCGATCATCGGCGCCGAATGCCGAAGCGACCATAAGAAAAACGCCGACGGCGATGCACGCGAAACACGACTGGGACTTCGTCGAAGGTTTCATGAACGGTCTCCTCCATGAGACTGAACGGTAAAACAAAGGGTAATTCCCTTAGCTTACCGGAGAGGAGCGCGGCCACAATGGGCGATTATTTCCGGGGAGAACCGCGTTAAAACATCACTGCGAATGAACGCCCGGAAAGAGATCCACATCCGCCACGGTGGGCTCCGAAGATTTCGACAGCTTCGGAGGCATCGCAAGAATCGCGACGACCTTGTAGACCGCCCCGCGTTGGGCTTGGATATTCGTGAATGGCAGACGCGCGCACCACCCGAGTAAATCGAGCGTTCCATTCGGAACTTTTCCGTACTTCATGAGGTAGGTGAGAATCCCTTTGAGGAGGAAATCCGACTTCTTCGCCGCTTTCGGAACCGCATCCGAATCCGCGAGCGTCTTCTTGAAGATCGGGTATGCATAGTCGAGGATTTCGTTCTTATCGAGCACTTCGTCGTTATTTAAATCGAATCGTGCCATCACGTCTTCAACGTAGTGCGGAAGCGCTCCGAACGAATCCGTATCGTATGGACCGATCGGCTTATCACTGTAGCCACCGGCTCGCGCTGCGATCTCCATCGACATCGCGAGGTCGCCCTTTTGATCTGGGTTTAGCGTCGCGTAGGTTGCCTGTAGGCCCGGAAAGTTGTTCCAGAATATTTCCGGATGAGAAAAATAAACTTTTCGGAAACAGAGGGCATCTACGGCATCTTGGCCGAGATTGTCCTTACCGGTAATTGGGCAGGCGGACCAAGCCGGGTTATTATGGGTAACTCCATCGAAGATTCGGTGCGAAAGCGAGCCCGAGGAGAAGAGGAAAGCGAGGTAATACGTGCCCTCGATGTCGTCCATGTAGGAGTCGCCGTTCGATACCGGCATGAATAGGTTCGCTTCACGGAAGCGCTTAATCGCCATTTCCATCGGAGAAAGCGTCGAAGACGCAAGCTTCCAGTGGATCAAAATCTGTTTAAAGTCGGAAGTAAGATCCGCGAGGTCGTCCACTAGTGCGAGACGATGACCGTTTGGGCCGACCGGGCCATTCGCATAGACCGAGGAGATGTGCTGAATCACGATTTGGAACCAGCTCATGCGTTTCATGTGGTTTTCGGTACGAACATCGCGGATGTCGTTCCGGAAAGCCATTTCGGCGTCGTTTTCTGGGAAAAGACCAATGTATTTTTTTGATATAGCGATCAGGTTATTTACGTCCGAGCGGTCTTGGGCCGCGCTGACACCATTCAGGTACTTCCGCGCGGTCGCCTCGAATTCCGCCTTATTCGGATTAGGCGGGAGACCCGCGTAAATTCTCTTTAGATGGATCTGCTGGCGCATTCCATTCTCGAAAAGATCGATCACGGTTCCGACGGCGGCGGCATTTAGGATACCCGGAACGCCACCTTTCATCGCCCGCATAATCATCGGTCGAAGGTCGTGTTTAAGCGCCGCGCGCTTTTCGAGCGAGAGCGAATCCCACGGAATCGTGTCGATCACGGGATCGAAAAGTTCGAGTGGGATTCCCACGCCGTGAAGCGCGATCACCCGATTGATCGCGATTTGGGCCCGCCGTGAGAGATCGATTTCGAACCGGTCCTTGTCACCGGGAGCGGTGAAGAACTGATCTTCCATGTTGCGGTACGCGAGTAGGAGGCCGCCGAAAGCGGCTCCTTGCTGAATAATCACTGGCCAGCTCGACGGCTCGATCACGTCGGCGGTTCCGCCGGTGACGACGACTTTTAAGTTCCGTACGAAATCGCCATATCGATCGACGAGGGTCGGATCCCCGCCGTGAAGTTCGATGATCTCGCGAACAAACGGTAAGAACGATTCCTTACGAACCGCGACGGTTCCGTTTAGCGTCTTTAGGTAAGTCGCGAGGTTCCCCCCGAACGCTCCGAGGCTATCGGAAAGTGCGAGAAGGTTCGGACCGTTTGGCGCGCGGTGCTTCGCTTGAAGCGCCGGGAGTAGTTTCGTCGTTTCCGTGCGCAGGGCTTCGCTGAGCGCGATGAACTGGTCGAGTTCCTTCGGAGTAATGATGCCGGCGGTCCCGCCGAAGACGGAGGCTTTGATGTCGAAAACCGACGCGATGAACTGATCGGATAGCGGACGACTCGTTACCAGGAATTGGCGAATGAGCGCCGCGATGTCCGATGGGTTGTAGCCGTCTTGCGCGTTTCCGCGGACGTACTTTTTAAAGAAGGTGACCTGGTCGTTTACGCAGTCGAACGTGTCTTGCCATTCGGCATCAGCGATCGAACCATCGAAGAAGCGCTTCACGCGGTCGCCCAGTTGGTCGAAACAGCCCGAATTTTTCCCCGGGAGAAGATTTCGTTCGGCCGGCTTCTTTTCGCCGCAGGCGAGAAAAGTCGTGCAAGCCAAGAAGCAGAGTAGGAAACTGCGTAAACGTTTAAAACGCATAGCTGATCCCGCCCCGGAAGCGATCGTTGCCTTGCGCGGTGCCGATGTAGCCTTTCCCGGTCGCAGAAGCAAAGAAGTCGCTGCCCAAGTTGAGGGTCAACGCATTGTCCTTACGGACGATTCGATAAGTGATGTCAAAACTAGCGAACTGCGATTCGTTCATGAGGTCAGCGACGAAACCTAAAGTATAGGTCATCCGTTCGCTGCCATAAAACGAAAGCGCAGCCTTTGCTGCGCGGTGATATTCAAAACGACTGCCGAGATCGACGGTAAAATCCTGATTCTCCACAGCGGGAGAAACCTTTTCATCAACGAAGATATAAGAGGCGTTCAGATTTACCCGGTTCCAGAGCGTAGCGTTTCCGCCCGCCGAGTAAATCATCGCCGGTTCCGCGCTCATTCCAACCCAGCTCGACGGAACGTCGCGCGAGGTTGGAATTTCTTTTGTGATCGAACTCCAGATGGCGTACTTCGATTTCTCGATGCCGGTTTCGAAGGTCATCATGTGATGATTTTGGATCGAAGGGTGAATCACGACATCGATGTGATCAAACGGCGATTTCGTATACGGCTCGATCGCGAGATTCGGCTGGTTGATCGGCGAATAGCTGTACAAGCTTTGCGCCCAGATCCCTTTGCCGTGCTCTTCGGTCGAGTAGCGGACGGAAAGCATCCCCGCCGGATTTGTCACGAGCGT
>JBBQMV010000142.1:0-6957 GCA_038329315.1 Bdellovibrionia bacterium
TCTGAAGAGACGGCGATCGTTTACAGCGTGTTCAAGGGAATTGACCTCGGAAATCCGAACGACATCGTCCAAAAGGACTACTTCATTAACCTCGGTACGAACCAAGGGATTCGAGTCGGAACGATTCTCGAAGTCGCCCGAAAATCTCCGAGCTACGATTTGACGACTGAAAAACTCTACAAAGATTTGATTTTTCCATTTGCCCTGATCCGAGTGATCCATGCTGAAAAAGACGCCGCGATCGCGCGTCTCGAAAAACTCTACCCGACGGATAAAACTCCGGTGCTCGAGCCAAGGTCAGTAATCGTCGGCGACATGGTACGAATCTCTAAGTAAGAAAAGTCCCCTAGGAGCTCTCCTAGGGGACTTTTTTTCGGACCGTGCCTAAGCGACGGAAGAAGTGGGAGCCGGAGCTTCCATTTTTCCACCACCGAGGAAACTCACCGTATCCGCGATGACCTCGAAGGACATCTTCTCCGTACCGTCTTTCGCTTCATACTTCCGACTGAGGAGCGAACCCTCAACGTAGACCTTCTGGCCCTTCTTCAAGTACTGGGCGCAGGCTTCTCCCTGGCGACCCCAGGCCACGATTCGGTGCCATTGGGTTTCCTCCGTTTTCGGTATTTCGTCCTCGCTCGGCTCGGTCGGCTTCACCCAGCGCGAAGTAGCGACGGGAAAATGAACGACGACGGCTCCGGTTTTCGTTTCACGAAGAACCGGGTCCGCGCCGAGGCGACCGATAAGGATGATTTTGTTGACGTCTTTCATAACAGGACTCCTGAGTTAATCGGCTCGGGATCGAGCCGACACTCGGAACCAATGCGATCGGCATACCAATTACGGAATGCGAGAGAAGAGCCCGAAGACGACCCGCCGTTCACCGCCGAGATCTTTCACGAGCCCGTAATCGAATCCGACCGCGACCGTGACGGGCACCCGGTAAAGCAGGTTCAAATCAGTGAGGAGATGCGCGCCGACCGCGTTCGGCCACCGATGGAAGTCCTGCGAATCGTTTCCGACGTATTCGGCGGATCCCGCGTCAAAAAAAAGTTTGATCCGGGAACTCTCGAAATAGGCCGGAAAAGTTCCGAGGCCGCGGAAAACATCGGCAACCGGAAAAACGTACTCGAAGTTCGAAGTCACGATCCGACGCCCAAAGATCGTTCCCTGAGGATATCCGCGAAGAAGGTAGTCCGACTGGCTGGCGATCGTCTCCTCCCCCCCGCCTAAGAAGTAGAGTGCAGAAAGTTTTTCGTTATTCGCGCCGGCGTAGTTCGCGCCCAATCGAAAGAAGTGGCGGCGGATCGGCGACGGAATTCGGATATCGATCCGGGAATCAAACGCCGAGAACCGCTCGGGCCCGACAATGTACCCGGTCAGTTCGGCGCGGCCGCGAATTCCACTCTCGCCCGTCGAATCGATCGAGTCTTCGTAAGCCCTCATGCGGTCGAAAGACCAGCCGAGCTCGAAACCGCCCGTCGTGTCCTTTTCTCCGAACAGGCGCGACGTCGAATTCGTAAATCCAAGAATGAGGAACGTATCCCATCCGGCGGGCATATAGACGTGAGCTTCATTCGTATCGATCTGGTTACTCTCCGCGTAGGTCGCGAAATATCGATTTTCACGTCGAACGGAAAATTCGAGCGTCGGATAGAAGCCATCGAATTGGTAATTCAGATCCCAAAGCGGAAAGGTCGCGCGCGAATCATGCCCACCGAATAGTCGGTAACGATGATTTTCCCAGGCGTCGTAACCCGAAGTCTGAATTCCGAGCGTCCATCCGTCGGTTACTTTCCGAATATCCGGAGCCCAGTACTTCGGCCAGAGCGCCGGAAGGACCGAGTAACTCCCCGGCGTTCTCGGCGTGGAGGGCGGTGGCTCGGCTTCGACCGGAATAGGTTTCGGTAAAGAGTAGATCTTTTCCTCTAACGTACGGACGCCCGGGCCGTCGCGCGAAAACTCTCCCGGGGTGACTTGGGCGGGATTCCATCCGCCCGAACCGTACACCATCGCGAAAAGTGGCGCGCCGGCCCACGGGACCGTCGGTTGGAGCGCGCCGGTTCGAAAGTTCGTCAGGCGAACTCCGCGCGCCGAATTCACGCCGACTTCGTCCGCGGCGATTCGATAGAGATTGAAAACGCCTCCACTTCCAGAGGTATAGAGAAGGTTACCGCCCTCGGTCCAGTCCGGCGTCGTCGCGATATCCCGATTCGAGGCTGCCGTCGTAAACGAGCGCGATTCCGGAATTTCGGCATGCGTGCCGACCCGCACCCCCTGCAGGTGCTCGCCCCCGCTCAAACCTTTTTCCGAAAACGCGAGCCAGCCCTTCCACTTTCCGCGTCCGAGGGCCGGTGCACCTAGGCGTGCGAAGTTCTTTCCGGAGAAAAGTGGCATTTCGATCGGATCTTCGGAGGTTCTCGTTTCGAAAGAAGTGATCGCTTGGTTCCCGTCGGGGAGATTCTTTACGTAATAGATTTCACCGCGCGAGCGGCCGGTTCGGGTATCCCATCCGAAGTCCGCCGATACTTCCGGATCGCTCGCGCGGGCCCCGTAGGTGACTTGGATCTCCGCTTCCGATTTTAAGTCGTAGAGATAAACGTCTGAATAAAGCGAGTGTTCGAGATACGGGGCGATCCGCGAATAAATGAGGAAGCGGCCATCCGGGCTCAAGCGAAGGCGAGTTCCGCCATCCCACTTCCAGTAGGTGAGATTTCGCGTCACTCCCTTTTCGATCACGGACAGCCCGACACCTTCGCTCGCCGAATCTCGTATATAATAGAGTCGGCCCCCGGAAGTCGCGACGAGGCCACGCGTCCGTCGCCCGGAATTCGTGAGGGGCGTCGAAACCGTGATCGGTTCGCGTTCGATTTTCTCGAGGTCCGTCCGGTAGCCCTTCTTTAACCGGTCGATCGTTTCATGCCAGAGCTCCGAATAACCAGTCCCGAGGACATCCTTCGCGACGCCTTCGATCGCGAACGGAAAGGTCGCTCCGTTTTCTTCCGAAATTTTCGCCGGCGCTTCGGCCCCTTTTCGATCCGCCATCGCGGCGGTCATGAGGTAACCATAGAGGTAAGCCGAGTGGCCCTCCGGCCAAGGTCGAACTCCGTCATTCAGTCGATCGAGCGTGACGCGAAGATCTCGGCCGTACGCTTCCGGCGAGTCGACGAGCGAGTCGGTCATCGCACTTCGGAGGATCATGTCGCTCCAAACCGCTCTCCCCCGTCCGCGCGAAGTCTTCGTCGTCTCCTCAAAAACGGCCAGACCTTCGACGAGCCAAGCTGGCTGATACGGATTAATTTTCGCCGCACTTCCGATCAGCGTGCGCAGGAGATTAAAAAATCCAAATGTCTCGTCGTTCGCGATCACATGGGTCAGCTCGTGAATAGCCAGAGTTCGTATCCAATCGTCGCTTTCCGAAAAAAAACCCCAGGGCTCGGGGGCGACCCCGTTCAAAACCAGCCGGTCGTACGGGAAAACCTCGGCCGAACCATTCGGGGTGTCCATATCTCCCCGAACGACGACCTCGATTTTCGTTGGCGGCACCCACCGAAGTTCCTCGCCGAGCCGCGCGTATGCTTCTTCGAGCCGGTCCGAGAGTGTTTCCACAAACACCTGGTAATGCGGTGGGTAGTGAATGCGGAAGTGGCTCGTTTCGAAAGAGCTGCGACCCTGTTCTGGCGCCATCTTTCCGTGAGCCGCCGTCGCTACTAAAAGCGCGATCACTGCGAGACTCCGATGACGGGCTTTCAGGGTTTTCATTTTAGGCTTCCTGATTTATCCTCGAAGAATAACAGGAGAATTTATGCTTCGTAAACTTTCGTATGCCTTGATTTCTTTTTCCCTAGTTCTCGGTATCACCGGATGTAAGTCCGCTCCGAAAACCGATGATACGGACACTCCGGGCGGTGCGAACTCCGAGATCGACAATGGCGATAAGAACCAAATGGGCGATTCGGACTCTGGTAAGGCGATGGGAATGCAAACCATCTATTTTAAGTACGACTCCTTCGTGATCGACGAAGAGGGTAAGACGTCGCTGAAGACGAACGTCGAAATCATGAAGGCAAACCCTTCGGTGAAGATTCAAGTCGAAGGACACTGCGACCAACGCGGCGGAATCCAATATAACATCGCCCTCGGCGAGAAGCGCGCGAACACGGTTCGCGACGCCTTGAAAAAGGCCGGTATTGCGAACGACCGCTTGGCGACGATCAGCTACGGCAAAGAACGTCTGGTCGATTCCGCGATGACGGAAGTAGCTTTCGCGAAGAATCGCCGCGCGAACTTCGCCATCACTTCGAAATAATGAAAGTAAGCATCCCGCTAGAAACTAAAAAGAGGGCCAAGGCTTCGCGCCGGGCTCTCTTTTTGTTTTTAGGATGCGCGGCACTCTCGCTTTCGGCTTGTTCGCTCTTTCACGATCGCCCACTCCAACTCATGTCGGACACCGCGGCCGCACTTCGGGCCGCCCGCGAAGTGAGTGCGGACTCCCTGGCTCCGGAGAAGTTCCGCCTCGCGGGCGAAGCGTACTTCCGAGCCCAGAACGAATACCGTCTGAAAAATTTCGAGATCGCGGAAAAATACGCGAAACGAGCCCAGCGCCTCGCCGAAGAATCCGAATTCGATGCGCTTCGCCAGGGTTCGGCCCGGACCAGCCTCCTCCCTCCAGAAGTTCCGGCGGCTGCTCCGCCTCCTTCGACTTATGAAGAGCCGAAGGGACAGCTCGCGACCGAGGCCATGAAAAACCCGACTCCAAGCCAAGCTCCGAGTTCTGGGAGCGGTGCACCAAGCCCGTCAGCACCCCAGTCTTCCGGCTACCCCACTGGTTTTTCGCCCTAGTCTCCTGCGCACTGCGATGCGATGATAGAGCCATGATTCGACGGACTAATCTCGCCCGGTACAGTTCCCTTTCCCTCGTTCTTCTCTTCACGCTGAGCGGCTGTTTAAAGACACGTTCCGATTTGAAAAGCGAAACGAACAATCCAGATTCCGGCTACGAGACGAAGGTCACCGAAGTCCAAAACGCGAATGCCGAAAACCAAAAGGTCTCCGAAGAACTCCGCGGCGAGATCAACCGCCTGAACGGCCGGATCGACGAACTCTCGAAGAAGAACGAGTCCCTCGCCCAGGAAGCCGGCAAGCGGACTGAACGCGACGCCCAGATGCGCGACATGGAATCGAAAGTCCAGGAACTCCAAGCCTCTCAAGCCGCCCTCATCGACGCGCTTCAGAAAAAAGAAAAAGACCGCGAAGAAAAAATTCAAAAAGAAAAAGAAGTACCGAAGACGGATCCGGCCGCCGAGTTCGAAGCCGGAAAAGCTGCGCAAAAGGAAAAGAAATACGACGCTGCGGTCGAGGCATTCTCGAAGTACTTAAAGTTCCCGAAAGGGAAGTTCATGGAAGAAGCGCTCTTCCTCCGCGGTGAATCGCTCTACGCGAAAGAAAACTATAAAAAGGCGATTCTCGATTACTCGTCCCTCCAAGAAAAGTTTCCGAAATCGAAATACATCTCGAAGGCACTTCTAAAAATGGGAATGTCGTTCGATGCCCTTGGCATGAAGTCGGACGCCAAGCCGTTCTACCAAGAAATTCTCGATAAACACGCTAAGGCGCCCGAAGCGAAAGCCGCTAAGGCCAAACTGAAGTAAGACTGAAGTTAAGGTTATATGTTCACTCTTTTCGCCTTGTTTATGGTCCTTTCGCGCGCCCAAGCGACGTCAATCCTCTACTCAAACGACGTGCTCGGTGAAGTCGAACCGTGTGGTTGCCGAGTCGATCCGATGGGCGGCGTACTTCGCCGCGCGGGACTCCTCAAGCGCCTCGAAGAAGAAAAGAAGGGTCCTTTCCTTCAGGTCGATTCCGGAAACTTTCTTTTCGAATCGAAGGACTTTCCTGACAGCCTCCTCGAATCCCGGAAGATCCAAGCCCGCGCGCTCGTGAAAGCCCACGAGAAAATGGGGCTTGAAGTGACGGTTCCCGGCGATAAAGACTTCGCGCTCGGAATCGCCACCTACCAAGAGCTTCTCGGAAAATCGAAGATCAAAGTCCTGGCTGCGAATCTCCTCTCGAACGGAAAGCCGCTTTTTCCAGGTTCGGCGATCTTCGATAAAAAAGGTGCGGACGGGAAAACGATTCGGATCGGCGTCATCGGACTCGTCGGCGAATCGATCGTCTATCCTGCTCCGCTCACGGTCGAGCCACGACTCGCCGCTTTCGAACGCGAAAAGGCCGCGATCGACGGAAAAGTCGACCTCATCGTCGTGCTCAGCCATTCCGGCATGGAACCTGACCTCGAGTTCGCGAAAAAAGTGAAAGGCGTCGCTCTGATCGTGGGCGCCCATTCCCAAAGCTTCACGCAGGACCCGGTCGTCGAAAACGGAATCCCGATCGTCCAGTCCTCCTACCGAAACCAATACATCGGCGTCGTACCGATCGAGACCATTACGAAACCGGAGAGCTTCAGCCTCGTCGGGCTCGATATTTCGTACGAAAAAAAACCAGATCCGGCGATGAAGAAAATTCTCGTAGACCTGAATAAAGCTCTCGCGACGGAAAAGAAAAAACTCCTGAAGCAGAAGGGCCTATGAGCCTGATTCTCGGGATCGAAACGTCCTGCGACGAATGCAGCGCCTCGGTCGTCCGCTACTCCGCGGAATCGATCGAAGTCCTTTCGTGTGCGACGTTTTCCCAAATCGCTCTGCACCGGCCGTACGGCGGCGTCGTTCCCGAAATCGCGTCGCGGAACCACCTCGAGACCGTAAATCCGATGATCGAGCAGGCGCTTTCGGAAGCGGGCGTTCGGCCCGATAAACTCGAAGCGATCGCGGTCACGAATCGTCCGGGGCTGGTCGGCGCCCTTCTCGTCGGTGTCAGCGCCGGAAAGTCGCTCGCCTACGCACTCGGAAAACCACTCGTTCCGGTTCATCACCTCGAAGGCCACGCGACCTCGATTTTTCT
>JBBQMV010000143.1:0-6929 GCA_038329315.1 Bdellovibrionia bacterium
GAGTCCGCGGTCCGTGCCGACCGCGATCCCGAGATCGAAGTAGTCGTGGTAGATGGTATCTTTCCCGTCGATCGTGGCGTTCACTTCCGGAATCATTTTCAGCGCGGCGATCGAAGCTTTTGCGAAAAACGACATGAACGAGAGGTTCACGCCGTGCTTTGCCTTGAACGCGTCCTTATTCTCCGAGCGGAGTTTCATGATCGCGGACATATCGACTTCGTTAAACGTCGTGAGAATCGCGGCCGTGTGCTGGGCTTGAACTAGGCGTTCCGCGATCTTCGAGCGAAGCATCGACATCGGCACCCGGCGATCGCCCGGCTTGTCGGCGATCGTCGGCGACTTCACTATCGGAGCCGCAGGAGCGGGCGGAGCATAGGCCGGAGCGCCGGCTGCGGAAGCGCCCGTAGCGCCCGTAGCGCCGAGAACATCGCCTTTTGTTACTCGGCCATCTTTACCGGTACCCGTAACGTTTGCCGGGTTTACTCCGGTCGAAGCGGCCGCGCGCCGGACGGAAGGCGAGAGGGCCGGTAGTGCGGTTCGAGTGATTTCTTGATCGGGAGCGCCGGCGGCCATCGGCGCGGCGGGCGGCATCGCGAAGCTCGGTGGACCCGGAGGAGCCATGGTGGGTGGGCCACTGACGGGCGGAGCCGATCGCGGCGGAAGGGACGGCGGAGCTCCCGGAAGTGGCGGAGGTGTGAAGGATGGCGGAGCGCCCGGAAGCGGCGGCGGAGCCATCGCGGCAGTCGGCGCAGTAACATGGGCGCCGGCCGTCGGCGCAGTAACTTGCGCGCCGGCAGTCGGCGCAGTAACTTGCGCGCCGGCAGTCGGCGCGATCGAATCATCGATCGTCGCGACGATTTCACCGATTGGAATTCGTTCGCCGGCTTGGCGAAGAATCGTGAGCGTACCGGGTTGTTCGGCGACGACTTCGACGGTCGCTTTATCGGTTTCAATCTCGAGGAGGAGATCGCCGGGCTTCACGGCGGAGCCGTTCGGCTTCGCCCATTTCAGGATGCTGACTTCGGTGATCGATTCTCCGACGCTCGGAGCGACGACGTTATTTTTCATGGGGGACGATCCTTTCGTAAATAAATGACTTAGTGGAAGGCCTTCTCGAGGAACGCCTTCAATTCGATTTCGTGCAATTTCGCGGAACCCACTGCCGGGCTCGCGCCGATGTCGCGACCGACGTAACGAATCCCGCGACCGCCGACGAGGCTCGCGAAATCCGAAAGACCACCGGACCACATGCCGTGAACGAAGGTCCACGCGCCCATATTCCGCGGTTCTTCTTGGACCCAGGTAAAGCCTGCGTTCGGATATCGGCTCAAGATCTGCGAAAGTTTCCACGCCGGGAACGGGTGAATTTGCTCGAGCCGAACGAGTGCAACGTCATTCCGATTCAGCTCCGTGCGTTTCGCGAGGAGATCGTAATAAACCTTCCCCGTCGAAAGGATCACGTGCTTGATTTCCGGTGCCGCGTTTGCAGGGCCCGCAGTCCTATCGTCGATCACTTCTTCGAACGAACCATTCGCGAGATCCTCGACCGTCGAGACCGCATGCGGATTTCGCAGGAGCGATTTTGGCGACATGATCACGAGCGGTTTCCGGAATTCCCATTTTACCTGGCGGCGAAGCGCGTGGAAAACCTGGGCCGGCGTCGTGAGGTTCGCGACGATGATGTTGTTCCGTCCGGAAAGTTGGAGGAATCGCTCCAGCCGTGCGCTCGAGTGTTCCGGGCCTTGGCCTTCGTAACCGTGCGGGAGGAGAAGCGTGAGGCCGCTCATCCGCTGCCATTTCGATTCGGCGGTGGAGATGAACTGATCGATGATGACTTGGGCGCCGTTCGCGAAGTCGCCGAACTGGGCTTCCCAAATCACGAGCGCCTTCGGCGCCGCGAGCGAGTAACCGTGTTCGAAGCCGAGCACGCCGGTTTCCGAGAGGTGCGAGTTGTGAACCATGAACGGCGCCTGATCGCCGGCCAGGTGGTTCAGCAGGCAAAGCTTCGCGCCGTTCTCGACGTCGTTAAAGACCGAGTGACGGTGGGTGAAGGTCCCGCGCTCGGCATCCTGACCGGAGAGTCGAACCGGATGGCCTTCGACGACGAGTGACCCGTACGCGAGTGATTCGGCATTCCCCCAGTCGAGACCCTTTCCTTCGGTCACGGCCTTCAGGCGTGCTTCGATGAAGCGGCCGAGTTTCGGATGAAGGTGGAATCCCGCCGGAACGGTATTCAGTTTTTTCGAAATTTCGAGGAGGAGAGTCGCGTCGACCGAAGTCTTCACCGGCGCGAAGAGATCTTCCTCGGTTGGGACTTTGAAGCCCTTCCACTCGCCGCCGAAAACTGAAACGTAAGGCAGCGGTTTTTCGGCGCGCGTCTTCGTTTGGGCTTCTGTGAGTTTCGCCATAATTCCGTCGACGACGGCCCCGGCGTCGGCTTCCGTCTGGATTCCGGCCGCGGCAAGCCTATTCCCGTAGATTTCGCGAGTCGAGGGATGCGTTTTAATTTTTGCGTACATCACCGGCTGGGTGAAACTCGGTTCGTCCCCCTCGTTGTGCCCGTGTTTTCGGTAACAAATCAGGTCGATGAAAACGTCCTTATGGAAGCGTTGGCGATATTCCGTCGCGAGACGGGCGACATGCCAAACGGCTTCCGGATCATCCCCGTTCACGTGAAAGATCGGCGTCTCGAGCATCATCGCGAGATCGGTGGAGAACCGAGTCGAACGGGCATCGTGCGCGGAAGTCGTGAAGCCGACTTGGTTATTGATCACGATGTGGAGGGTGCCTCCGGTCGCGTAACCATCGAGCTCGGAAAGATTCAGCACTTCGTAGCAAACGCCTTGGCCAGCGAGCGCGGCGTCGCCGTGAATGACAATCGGCATGACGAGGGAGCGCGTTTCATCTTTGCGCATTTGCTGTTTCGCGCGGGCGACGCCTTCGATGATCGCCCCGACGAATTCGAGGTGGGAAGGGTTGTTCGCGAGCGAAAGGTGAACGGTGCGGCCCTGGCGGGTCGTCAGCTCGGTCGAGTACCCTTTATGGTACTTCACGTCGCCTTCGCCATGCGAATAGTCCGAAGGATAATTTCCTTCGAACTCGGTGAAGATGTATTCCGGTTTTTTACCGAAGATATTCGTAAGGACGTTCAGGCGTCCGCGGTGGGCCATGCCCATCACGACTTCTTGACCGCCGAGCTCGGTGATCGTTTCGATCATGCAATCGATCATCGGAATGACCGATTCGGCACCTTCGACGGAGAACCGTTTCTGCGCGACGTAGCGAGTGTGGAGGAAGCGCTCGAACGTTTCCGCATCCGAGAGGCGCTTGAAAATCATTTTGCGGGTCTCGGGATCGAGCGCGGTTTTATTCCGCGAAGTTTCCATCCGCGACTGGATCCAGTCGCGCTCTTCCGGATTATGAATGTGGATGAATTCGACCCCGATGGTGGAGCAGTAGGTCTCGCGAAGCACGGCGACGATGTCGCGAAGCTTCGCGGTCCCGAGGCCGAGTATTTTTCCAGAGTTAAATGATTTTTCGAGATCGTTCGCGGTCAGTCCGAACCGTCCGAGTTCGAGGAACGGATGGGAAGCCGGTGGCGGATCGAGGGGATTAATGTCGGCGAGGTTCACGCCGCTCTCGCGATAGGCTTGGATCAGCTTCGCGACTTTTCCTTCGCCTTCGAGCTGCTCGATCGAAAGGGAGGACATCGCGGTGCCGGCAGTCGCGCCGGTTCCTGCATGGGCTCCGCCATTCGTGCGTCCGTAATTCTCGGCGCCGAACTCGACACCCTCGAAGAAGGAACGCCACGACTCTTCGACCGAGTCGGGATTCGCGAGGTAACGGGTGTACACGTCGTCGATGTATTCGGCGTTCACACTCTTGAGGTAACTAAAACGGCTCATGGCAGGGTTCGAAGACGGCGGTTTTTCCAAGGCGAGCGGCTCCCGTGAGGACGGCTTTTAAGAATCAGTTAAGTGGCGTGTTACTTTTCAGATTCTAGCGCGAATGAGCCGCTTTTCGGGGGAAAATCACTTGAGTGCTTCGCTTAAAACGCGTCCCTCCGAAAGCGAGGGTGGAACAATGCCGAGTAGGAAAGAAAGGGTCGGCGCGAGATCCACGATTTTTGCCGTCTGCGCGTAGCGTCCAGGCTTAAAGCCGCGGCCCGTCAGAATGAGTGGGACGTAACGGTCATAGCTGTAGCCGCTGAGATGCGTTGCATAATCGCCCGTGCCGGACCATCCGGACTTCGGGATTAGAATCACATCGCCGCTCCGTTCCGGGTAATAGGTGAGCAGAACTTTTTTGCCGAGTTCGCCCGCCGGAACGTGTTTCAGAAGAATGTCGGTCGCGGTGATGACGAACGCCGCACCGTTTTGCGCGGAGAGGTAGGTGCGCAAGATTTCCTCGGCCTTGAAGCGCGATTTCTCGCCCTTTTTCTCGAGCGCCGGGTGATTCAAGTAGAACGAAAAATCTTCGGACCACGGTAGCCAGGATTCACCCTTCGGAGGCTGGCCGAATTCGGTGGTGAGAAGGGCGTTCAGGTCCTTACGAAGGGCCGGTTCATCGAAGCGACCGGAGGGGATGCCGTACTTCGTGAGATACTCCGCCGAGTGACCGCCGCCGTGATCGGCGGAAAGCGCGATCATCGTATTCTTCAAGCCGACTTTTTTCTCGATCGTCGCCAGAAGTTTTCCGATTTCGGCATCTTCGGCGACCGTCATCTCTTCTATTTCACGCGAATTCGGACCGAAACCATGGGCGAGGTAGTCATGGGCGGAAAGGGAGACGAAGAGGAAATCGGTGCCGCCGGACTGGCCGAGCTTGAGCTTGTCGAGTGCGCGCTCGGCTAGGCGACGCGTGATTTCGATTCCATAAGGCGAAACGATCGAACGGTGATCGCCCTTCGTGATTTCGTGCGGGAAGGTCGGAGAAGAGCCCCAGAGGTACTTCGCTTCCGGAGTGATGGTTTCATCAGAAAATCCGGTCCCTTTTCCTTCGGCTTTCCACGTGAATTTTTCGCCTTTTTCTTTCGCAAGCGCGGCGTTTTCTTCGATGACCCATCCTGGAAGTTTTCCATCCGGTGCGTATTTCTTCGAAGTCATCCAGGTGAATGTCGCGGAGTCGTGCCAAAGCACGTAGTCGGCGCGGTGTCCGCCCATGAGAATCGCGGCGCGATCCTTTAGGGCCACCGAAACGACTCGGCCCGGGTAACCGGCGTTTTTCCATTCGTCGGAAACGGTGGTGCCGAGGAAAGTTTTCGGAGACGTGCCAGCGTGGGGCTTCGCAGGGCCTCCACCGACACCTGGAGTTTCGGGATCTTCCACGCAGTAGAACATCTTCTGGGTTTTTTGATCGAGCCAGTTATTGATCGGGATTCCGTTTTGGTACGGGTACGAGCCCGTGAGGAGCGTCGCGTGCCCCGGGCCGGTCATGCATTGGACCATCTCGTACTCGGCGAGTGGGTAGTACGCGCCGTTTTCGACGAGGGTCCGGAAGCCGCCGGTTCCCTTCGGGCCCTTTGCGGGAAGAAAGCGCGAATCGAATCGCATCAAATAGTCGGCTCGAAACTGATCGATCACGAGCAGCACGACGAGCTTCGGGCGCGGCGGAATAATTTCACGCGCAGCAGCATAAATCGGCTGAATTTGGACAAGGAGGCAGAGAAAAAGGAGTGCGGAAAAACGAACGCGCAGCAGCATTATTGAAGTCCTTCAGCAGTATTTGGGGCCGAGCTGACATTAAACGAGCTTTCGCGAAAAAAACATCGCGACGGCGTTAAGTTCACCAGACCATTTCCGACAGGTAATTTGTCAACGGTACTTGACCGTAAAAGTTTGGTTTAACAGAAGGTGGTTTCTATGAAGAAGATGAACAAGATTTCGATGCTCGCGACCCTCGGTGTATCGGTACTCGCCCTGAACGGGTGCGGATCGGGTACCCAAATTGTAAAGTCGCTGAGCTTTACGGCTGGCCAAGATAACGGACACCTCGTCGCCGGTTTCGACGCGATGGTGACGCTCGGTCAGGGATCGCTCCCTGACGCAAAGCTTCCGATCTACAATCCGAAGGCTCCCGCCCAGATGCTCGGTTATATCGAGACGAATCCTAGTGGGATGGTCGGAGTTCGGGTCGATGTGACGGAAGCGACGAAGCTCCAAACAACCGACGGAACGCTCCTTCCGAACGGCCGCGTAATTCCGATCACGCTCCCCGCGGGCGTCGTCCCGATCGGGATCCCAGTGATCAACTCGAATTCGAAAGTCTATATCGCCGTCGGTTCCCAAAACATCATGGCCGGAGTCGCGGTCACGCTTCTCGCGGACACGGCTTCCTCCGCCAGTACCGATTGGCTGAGGGTTCTCCAATCTCTACCTGCGAACATCTTCTATCCATTTCAGCTGAACCCGAATCTCAAGGGTACGGCGGGTATCTTCACCGGCGACAAAGTCGGCGTAGGTGTCTTCGCGGTCCAAACGATCGGTGGCGGTCCGACGACTCCGACGACGCCAAATGCACCGACGACGACGACCACGGTTTTCGCCGCAAAGGTTTCGCTCACCGGAGCAGCCGGATCGACGGCTCCGAAAATCGTTTCGCTTACTCATCTCGCAGAAGTGAATGGCAACCAGCCGGCCCCTTCCTCGCCAGAAGTTTTCGGAGTCCACACGCAATATCCGACGGGTTCGAAGTTCTCGCGGATTCAGCGTGCGCTGGCCAAAGTTCGTCATACCCAGCTCGACTAATCAGAGGTCGCGCTACCAGGGTTCTTCCTGGGGATACTAAAAAAGGGCTCGGGCGTTCGCCCGGGCCCTTTTTTAGTTCTAGTTGGATGTTGAAAGTTACAAACTGGCCCCCAAGCCTGCTCCCGACAAAACCGAGTAGCACCCAAACGGACAGGAAATTGAAGTGTTGGAGCTCCTATGAAG
>JBBQMV010000144.1:0-6880 GCA_038329315.1 Bdellovibrionia bacterium
GTCATCGGCGGTAACGGCGCGGGTAAGTCCACGCTGATGAAGATGATCACCGGAAAAGAAAAGCCAGATTCCGGAACCATCACGGTCGGTGATACGGTGAAGCTCGCTTACGTCGACCAATCGCGCGATTCGCTCGATGCAAAAAAGTCGGTCTGGGAAGAAATTGCGGACGGGAAGAACGAAACGATTCTCCTCGGAACGAAGGAAGTTTCGTCGCGCGCCTACTGCGCCCGCTTTAACTTCTCCGGCGCCGATCAGCAGAAGGAAGTCGGGGTCCTTTCCGGCGGAGAGCGGAACCGTCTCCACCTCGCGAAAGTTCTCAAGGCCGGCGGAAACGTCATCATCCTCGACGAACCGACGAACGACCTCGATGTGAATACCTTACGTGCACTCGAAGAAGCGCTACTCGAGTACGCGGGTACCGCCATCGTGGTTAGTCACGATCGTTGGTTCTTGAACCGGATTTGTACCCACATGATGGCCTTCGAAGGCGATTCGAAAGTCGTATTCATGGAAGGGAACTATCAGGATTACGAAGAGGACAAGAAGCGCCGTCTCGGTGCCGAAGCCCTCAAGCCTCATCGGGTTAAGTACAAGAAGCTAACTCATTGATGAAATCACCCGTGACGGCTTCGAACGGTTCGCGGGAATTATACCGAAAACTCGAATCGCTCTAACCGCCTTCGGGTTCAGACACGCCCGTCGCGGCGGCTTCTAGCACTTCACAGGCACCTAGACGATCGCCACCGTGCCCGCCGACTTCGTAGGGGTCGGCGAGATTGAGTCCGTGCCCGTTCGCAGCGCCCGCTTCGCTCACGCAGATCGTGTGCTTTTCATCAGGGTTTCCTGGAGGGACGTGGCAGACGAGAACTTTGCGGGAGTTGGTTTTCTCACAGTCGGTAGTTGGATATTCCGTCCCGCCCTCTCCCGCGATTCCGCGGGACGTGTCGGCAAGTTGCGCTTGCGAAAACGTGTCGCGCGAATTCGCGTTTAACCCCGACTCGGAGCAGCCCAAGAGTAGAAAGAGCGGCAAGGCCGTTAAGCCGGTAAATAACGAAATATTTAGGGTGTTTCGATGGGCCATGGCGAAGTCTCCCGGATGCCCTCAGTGGTGCAATTGAGCTTCCATGACACATCTGCGGAATGATGTGAAAAATCCGAGCCGCCCCGTCGAACTCTTCGACAAGGACGTTTTTTGGCGACCCAATAATGTCGATGGACAGCGATATTCGAGAGAGGGCCCTGCCCGATTTAAGTGGTCTTCATCCGGAGGCAGAAGAACCGAAACGAATCGCGAAGTTCGCGTACGTTAGATACCCATGGCACGACGAGGCTCATTCGCGTGCGCTTTCCTTCTTCGATCACGCACTGGAGGCTTAGACCGGAATTCAGAATTTGGTAGAGTCCGAGTCCACGGTCTGCCCGGGTGGATTCGGCGTCGCCGGCGATTTCCTGTTTCGCGAAATTTTTCGCAAGCAGAGGGATGAAGTCCTCCTTATGGAGCGACCCGAAATAGTCGGTGACCGAAATTTGGAGAAAGCTTTGGGCCGAGATCAGCTCGATTTCGACTTCTTCTTTCCGGGAGAGATCGAACTCTTCACCCCGGTCGAAACCGTGCTTGAAGTGTTTTCCCTTGTGATCGGTTGGAGCGTCGAAAACGGCGTTCAGAATAAGTTCGTCGGTCGCCCGGATGATGGAGCTCGCGATCCGTTTCGGGATCGTCTTTTTCTCGAGGATGATCGAGAGCGCTTCGAGGGTCGCTTTTTTTCGAGCCGAATTGCTGATCCGGCTCTTTTGGATCTGGAGATCATCGATTCCGGCGGCATGGGTTTCGAACGGATTCGAGAGGAGGATATTATGGATGATGTAGGAGTAAACCTTCGTCGCTTCTAAGCTAAAGTTTCGGAGAAGGTACTTCGAGAAGAGGTGAAAGTTACCGGGCACGATCGAATCGCGGAGCGGATGGCTCGAGATCGCAAATACGCGGTGCCAAACCCGGTGCTTCTCGAAGTAGTGCATGAGGTCGTTGTTTAGTCGGGCATCTTCTGCGCGTTTTTCGAGCACCGAATCGTAATCCCAGAGAATGAAGCACCCCATGTTCGAACAAAGAATTTCGTGGAGTTGGTCCTTCGACTGGGCTTGGGCGAAACGCACGCCGAGGTTCTTTGCGACTTGTTCGGCGAAGAGATAGTCGACCGCGTTTCTCGATACGAGGACGATCGTATTTTGGCTCATTTCGGATCGCTCTTCTTTCGCTTCGCGGCGAACTTCGCCATCTGCGAGATCGTATCCTTCAGGGCGTCGATCTGGCCTGGTTCGCGGAGGTCGCCGAGGCCGATTTCGTGGAGCGCGAGGCCGGAAAGTGGGGCGCCGTAGCGGGCAAGAAAGTAGTGAGCGGCGAGTACTGCGGTCCGGCGATTCGCATCTTTGAAAACGTGGGAGAGCACGAGTTTCACGTAAACCGAGACCGCCGCGTCGATCGCATGTCCGTTTTCGGCGAGTTCGGTGGCTTCGTGAAGGTGTTCCCGCGCCGTCAGCACAGGATCGCGCAGAATCGAAAGGGTTTCCGTCCGTCCGCTCGGGAGCGATAGCGTGACCGGCGAATCGCGCCAGAGTGAAGAGCGCTGGGCGCCGTTCTCGATGGGCTTGCCGATTAAAATTCCGTTCAGACGCTCGAGTTCCATCGTCGTCAGGAGCGCACGATTTTGTCCGAGGGATTCGGTAGCCGCAAGGGCGCGATCAAAGCGCGTGATTTCAAGCTGCTTAAACAGCGAGACGGAACTGCCGTCAGATTCGGGTGCCATCCCTTAAGAATGACTGATGGCGCGAAGGGCAGCAAGCCGAAGACCGCTTGCTCAGTGCATAACAATGCGAAAATACTCCCGGAATTCGCGTCATTTTAATGACGCTTCATTCAGTGCGATCTGGCGTGCCGCCAGGTCGCGCCTCCGTGCCGGGATTTGACTTAGAGAAACACGACCCCATCTTTATCAGGTAGGATGGAAGTGTGAGCCCTCGTAAGCCGGAAGAGTCCGGTGGAGCCGCAATCGAAGCCGATATCGAAGTGAAGGAGCCGCCTAAAATGGTCGTGCTTCTCCATAACGATGACTACAGCACGATGGAATTTGTCATCGAAGTCTTGATCCGCATCTTTCGAAGAACGCCCGAAGAATCCGTAAAGATCATGCTCGCGGTTCACGAACAAGGAAGCGGTGTCGCCGGGACCTACCCCGGAGAAATCGCCGAAACGAAAGTGAACCAGGTCTCCGATTTTGCGAAAGCGAGCGGTTTTCCGCTCCGAGCGACAACCGAACCCGCTTGAAACACAATAGTTACAGCATCCTGACGAGAGAGAGGTCCATATGATCGGAAAACGCGCCGAAACCGTAATGAACCGAGCAATCGGCCACGCGGTGACTCATGCCCACGAATACTTTACGCTCGAGCACGTGCTTTGGAGTCTGCTCGAAGAAGGTGATATCGCCGAGACGATCCGCGCCTGCGGTGGGGATCCCATCGGACTTCGCGCGGATCTCGATACTTATTTGAAGCGCGAAATTCCGCACATGAAAGACGCAAACGCGTCGGAGCAGGGCGAGCAGCCGGTCGCGACCCTCGCGGTTCAGCGGATGATCCAGCGTGCGCTTTTCCAGGTCCAGTCCTCGGGTAAAGATGAAATTCGCCCTTCGGATCTTTTCGTCGCGCTTTTCCAAGCGAAGGATTCGCACGCGCTCTACCTCATCCAAAAACAGGGTATTCAGCGGCTGGACGTTCTGAATTTCGTCTCGCATGGGCTGAAGCGGGACGAGGAGCGGCCGGATGAGGATGGCGGCGGGGAAGATGACGAATCCTCCGGCGGCGGAGACGAAGGCCCACGAGGTTCGCGCGGTCCGAAACCGAACGCGACGCCGGACGTTTTAAAGGAGTATTCCGAAAATCTGAACGAAAAAGCGAAGGCCGGAAAGATCGATCCGATCCTTGGGCGTGAAGCCGAGATCGAGCGGATGGTCCAGACGCTCTGTCGCCGTCGTAAAAACAATCCGATTCTCGTTGGCGAAGCCGGAGTCGGGAAGACCGCGCTTGCCGAAGGACTCGCGCTGCGAATTTCCGAGGGTAAAATCCCGGATCTTCTCGCGAACGCGGTCGTGTATTCCCTCGATCTCGGGCACCTGATCGCCGGTGCGAAGTTTCGCGGCGATTTCGAGCAACGGTTGAAAAAAATTCTCGATCGCCTCAAGAAGAAAGGTGAGACGGGCGAAGTTCCGATTCTCTTCATCGACGAGATTCACACGATCATCGGTGCGGGCTCGGTAAACGGTTCCGCACTCGACGCCGCGAATCTCTTAAAGCCGATGCTTTCGTCGGGAGAGCTGCGCTGTATCGGTTCGACCACCTACGCGGAATTTCGAAACGTCTTCGAAAAGGATACGGCGCTGAATCGCCGATTCCAGAAAATCGATGTCGTCGAGCCGAGTATCGCGGACGCGACGACGATCCTTCTCGGTCTTCGTTCGAAGTTCGAGGAATTTCACGGCGTGAAGTATACGAACGAGGCGATCGCGACCGCGGTCGATCTTTCTGCGAAGTACATTACCGACCGGTTCTTGCCCGATAAGGCGATCGACGTGATCGACGAAGCCGGGGCGAAGATGCGGCTGAAGCGCGGGACCGTCGGAGCGAATCTCGCGGGGGGACCGTCTCCTGCGGCGGCCGCCGCACCGGCGGAGGCGCCGAACGGCAACACGGCGCCAGTGGCCGTGATCGACCAGAACTTCATCGAAGAGATCATCGCCCAGATCGCCCGGATTCCGGCGCGTTCCGTTTCGACCTCGCAGAAAGCACGGCTCCAAAACCTCGATCGCGATTTGAAACTCGCGATTTACGGCCAGGACCACGCGATCGGTGCGCTCGTGACCTCGATTCGTCTCGCCAGGTCGGGACTTCGCGGTGGGGACAAGCCGATCGGCTCGTTCCTCCTCTGCGGACCGACGGGCACGGGGAAGACCGAAGTTTCGAAGCAGCTGGCCCACGCGCTTGGCGTGCAGTTCCTTCGTTTCGACATGTCGGAATATTCCGAGCGCCACACGGTCAGCCGTTTAATCGGCGCGCCTCCGGGCTACGTCGGATTCGATCAGCAGGGGCTCCTCACGGGCGCGGTGCTGAAGCACCCGCACGCGGTCATCCTGCTCGACGAAATCGAGAAGGCCCACCCCGAGGTTTGGAACATCCTTCTCCAAGTGATGGACCACGGGACGCTCACGGATAACAACGGACGTAAGGTCGACTTTCGAAATACGATTGTCCTCATGACCTCGAACGTCGGTTCGCGGGACATCGAGCGCCGTTCGGTCGGAATCGGCGGCGCGGATTTCGTCGACGGAAAGGCGGCCGCGAAAGCGGTCGAACAGACTTTCACGCCGGAATTCCGGAACCGTCTCGACGCGATCATCTACTTCAATCCGCTCGATCCGATTACGGTTGGGAATATCGTCGGTAAGCAGTTAGTCGAGCTCGAATCGCAGCTTCTCGCTCGCGATGTCGAAATCGAAGTCGACGCCGACGTCCGTTCCTACTTAGCCGAAAAGGGCTACGATCGTCAGCTCGGCGCTCGTCCGATGCAGCGACTGATCCAAGACGAGATCAAGAAGCCGCTTTCGGAATCGATCCTCTTCGGCGATCTCGAACACGGCGGAAACGTACATGTGTTCATGAAAGATGCGAAACCCGCGTTTGAGATTAAAAAAGCTTCCCCGAAGAAGAAGAAGCCTGAGCCTGCGACAGCCGGCGAAGGAAATCCGGGCGCTTAACCTCTCGGGCTCCGAGTTTTTCGAGATGGGGAGTGAGTTGCTGGATGTCCAGCCACTCGCTCCCTTTCTCTTTTAAGAGTTCGATCAGGTGGAGAAGGGCGAGCTTCGAAGCGTTCGGCTCGCGGTAAAACATACTCTCCGCGGAAAACGCGCCGCCGGCATCCACGCCGTAGATTCCGCCCACCAGTTTCTTTTCGCCGCCTGCTGTCCGCCACGCTTCGACGGAGTGGGCGCGCCCCATCCGGTGGAGTTCCCGGTAGGCCTTGAGCATACTTTCGGTGATCCAGGTGCCGGATTGGCCAGGGCGGGGGGATTCGGCACAAGCCGCGATGACCGCGTCGAAGGCCTGATCGCGCGAGTAGGTCAGTGTGTCATTTCGGCGGGCTTTTTCGAGGGAACGCGGGAGGCGCAGTTCGTTAAAGAAGAGGAGCGCTCGCTTCTTCGGACTGCACCAGGGGATCGGGTCCTCCTCCCCAGACGGCCAGGGGAAGATCCCGTGCTCGTAACTGTCGATCAGGAGCTCCGGCCAGACGGTATCGCTCGAAGCGACGATATCGCCGATCTTACTCGCCAGAAGTGCTTCGATTGGAAATCGTGAGGGGCTTTCTAGCGACATTTAAGCAATCCAGTGAAACGCAGAATGACGAAATTATAACGCATCCTTGCCATCTTGCATAGAAAGTGGAGGCAACCCCCCCATGAAATCGAGAATTGGTGCGTACGGCTTGTTTAAGAACCTTTCTGATGGCACAGTGGCCGCCGGTAGCCTGAACTCACGTTCGGTTCCGACAGAACACGTAAAACATCTATAAAAGGTTTATTCGACATGACGACTGCTGCAGCTGCTGAAAAATCGAAGCCATCGCGCAAAACTCTTCGCAAAGCGGGACGCGTGAAGCGCGCTAAGAAAATCGCCACGGAGCCAGAATTCAAAAAGGCTTACTTCGAAGGTAAATCGAAGCGCTCGACCGAAAAGAAGGCCGCTTTCCGTAAGAAGAAGCGCGGTAAGAAGTAATTCTCTGCTCTGAACTCTAGCTCTAAAATCGAAACGCCTGGAGGCTCTTCGACCGGGC
>JBBQMV010000145.1:0-6879 GCA_038329315.1 Bdellovibrionia bacterium
CGATGATCGAGAAAATGTTCAAGCTTTGGTGCGTGATCGCGAGTGCCACGAAAGCTCCGGAGAACGCGAGCGGGAGCGCAAGCATGATCGTGAACGGAGTCACGAAAGATTCGTAGAGCGACGCGAGGACCAAAAAAATGAACAAGATCCCGAGCCCCATGGCAAGTACCATGCTGTCCGCAAGTTCCTTGAAGTTTTCGGCTTGTCCGATGAACGCATGGGTAACGCCTTCCGGAAGTTTCAGCTCCGGATCGGTCTTAAACTTTTGCTCGAGATCGGAGATGATATCACCCATCCCGGCGCCCGGCGCGATGTCAGCCGCGATCTGAACGTAGCGTGAACGATCTTGACGATAGATCTTCGTCGGTCCGCTAGTGTCGTTCGGGGTCTTGACGTCAGAAAGACGGATCAGCTTGCCGTTGATGTTCGGAACGAAGGTTTTCGGATAGTTCTCTTGAAGGTTACGCTGGTCTTCCTTCAAACGAACGCGGATATCGTATTCGAGTCCATTTTCACGGAATTTAGCCGCCTTCACGCCTTCGACTTGGGCTCGGAGTTCGTTCCCGAGTCCGACCGACGAAATTCCGAGGGCTTCCATGCGGGAGCGATTCGGTACGACCTGAAATTCCGGCTTCCCCGCCCGAAAGTTCGTATCCGGATCGGTAAGTTTTCCAGTCGATTTCAGGTATACGAAGACCTTCCCGGCAAATTTCTCAAGGACGGCCATATCGTTCCCGATGATGTTCAACGAGAACGGTCGAAGACCGCCGCCCACGGCATCGTAATCTTTTACGACCGGGTTCGCGTCCTTGAAGCCGACGAGTTGCTCCCGAAGCCGTTTTTTAAAGCCGGTAGTCGAGATGTCGCGGTCTTTCAGGGGAACGAGGCCCACATAAAAGTCCGTCACGTTCGATTCGCCGTTTCGCCCGCCGACGGTAAGGCCGGTAGTTTTAACTTCTTTGTTTTGGCGGATGACTTCATCCACCTTGTGGGCCACCTCGGTCATGCGATCAAGCGAAGTTCCCGGCGCCATGTCGAGCGCGACGGAGAATTCGCCTTGCTCTTGGTCCGGAAGGAAAGTCTTCGGAACGAACTTCGTCGATGCGCAAGATCCGAGGAGGACCAGGAAGCTGACGCCGAGAACTTTTCCCGGATTTCCGATGGAGTAGCTAACAACCGTCGAATACTTATCCTCGAGGTAGGTTTGGAAGCGGTCGAATGCGGCGAGCACTTTGCCGATCGGTCCTTTTTTTCCTACGGAGTGACCCACGGTTCCCGCGAAATACGCGGACATCATCGGGGCGATGGTGAGGGCGTCGAAAAGGGAGATCGACATCGCGAATACGACGGTAAGACCGAACTGTTTGAAGAACTGTCCGACGACTCCCGCAAGGAATCCAACCGGACCGAAGACGGCGATTACTGCGAGGGTTGTCGCGATGACGGCGAGTCGGACTTCGTTCGTCCCTTCGATTGCGGCGCGCTTCGGTGGCTTACCCATTTCGATATGCCGATAAATGTTCTCGCGAACGACGATCGCATCGTCGACGAGAAGGCCGACGGAAAGCGAAAGAGCGAGAAGGGACATCACGTTAATCGTATATCCGGCGATCGCCATTAAGATGAAGGCACCGATCAGGGAGTTCGGAAGGGCGAGTCCGGTGATGATCGTAGAGCGCATCGAGCCCAGAAAGAAGAAGACGACCGTAACGGCGAATAGGGTGCCGAGGAAAATCGACTCATAGACGTCTTCCACATTCGCGCGAATCCATTTCGAAGCGTCGCGAACTGTCGTCATTGACGGCTTGCCGTCGATGTCCTTCATTTGCTGATTTACTTCGCCGACCCGCTTTAGAAGGGCATCGACGACGGCGACGGTATTCGAACCCGATTGGCGAAAGACGTTGATGAAGAGTGAGTTCTTTCCGTTAACGAAAGTGCGGGACGTTTCGTCGACCAGTGTGTCTTCGACGGTGCTGACGTCGCTGAGGGTGACGGGAACGTCGTTGCCGAAGAAGTTTACGATCGTCGAACCGATATCGCTGATCGACTTAAACTGACCGACGGTCCGAAAAACTTTTTCGATGCCGCTCATATCTTTTTTCCCGGCCGGAATATTTTCCCCGGCGGAGGCGAGGCGAGCCGCCACTGCGGTCGCGGAAACTTCGTGTGCGCGAAGTTTATTTCGATCAAGTTTCACGTGAATTTCGCGCTTACGGCCGCCGACGACTTCGACGAGACCGACTTTCGAAACTTGCTCTAGCTTCGGTTTAATGACTTCGTTCGCGAGGTCGTAGAGTTTTCCTTCCGGAAGATCCGCGTTCAGCGAGAGGGTGACGACCGGAAGATCGGAAGGGTCGATCCGGCGAACAATCGGTTCGTCGACAGAGTTGGGGAGTTGGCGTTTCGCGGAACCAATTCGGTCCCGGATCTGCTGTTCGGCGTATTTCACATCGGTTTCCATCGTAAATTCTGCGACGACGACAGAGAGGCCTTCCTGGTTCGTGGAAGTCAGTCGTTTTAAGCCCGAGATCGTCGACACTTCGTCTTCGATCGGTTTCGAGACCAGGGTTTCGATTTCTTCCGGACCGGCGCCTGGATAAGTCGTGTTTACCGAGACGACCGGAAAGGTGACGTCCGGAAAGAGATCGACTCCGAGTCGCGAGCGCGCGATAAGCCCGATCGCGAGCATGAGGAGAACTACGCAAGTGATGAAGGTCGGTCGGCTAATCGAGAGTTTTGCTAGGTTCATAAATGATTCCGAAAATCGTGAGTAGGCGAGGCGAGCTGAATTAGCCGCCGAAAGTTTTCATCTGCGCGAGCAAGGTGAGGACTTCGCTTTGGGTCTGGATGCGTTGGTATTCCGCTTGATTGTAGTCGTTTTCGAAAATCAAGCTTTGGTAGGTCGTCGTGCGGCCCCGTTTCAGACGATCCCGTTCGTTCGATGCTTTCTTTTTCTGGATGTCCGCGAGTTTTTCGGCAATCGCGAGACGGTTCTTCGCTTCCTCGAGTTTCTGGACGAGGTCCTTCCATTCGATTTCCTGGTCGAATGTCTTTTGGTCGACGAGCTTTTCAGCGGCGATCCGTTCCTTGCCGTAACCGGCGCGGGCATCGGCCGTGTCGCCGAGTGCAAGCGGCATCGTCATTCGAACACCAACCACTTTCGTCGGTTCATTCGCATCGAACGAACGGTTAATCGCGTCGCTCCTTACAGCTTGCTGGGAGTTCCGCGCGTAGGCGCCGAAGACTTCGAGCGTTGGTCGATTTTTTTCGACTCCCATCTGGGCGTTTGCGGAGGCGACCCGCTGTTGCTCTTGGGCCGAGCGGACGTCGTCGCGAATCGAAGCTCGCTCGGGGGTCTTCACCGATTTCGGGTCGGGAAGTGCGAGCGTTTCCGGTACGGAATCCGAGTCGAGGCCGCGAGCCTGATTGAAAGCGCGGGAGGCGGTTCTTAACCCATCGGTCCCCGTAGCCACGCGAAGTCGGGCCGATTCGAGGCTCGCTTCGGCCTGAAAGAGATCGGAGGATTCGCTCAGGTTTAGCTTTGCTCGACGGGTGTTCCAGCCATAGATCTCTTTCGAGTGCTCGAAGGAGTTGTGGTTCACTTGGTCGAGTTCCCGCGCAGCCGCGAGGCGGATATAGGCGTTTTCGGCGGCGGCACGGGTCACTTTCGCTTGGTAACTTTGGCCGAACTTCGCCGCGAGGGCGGCGGCCTCGATTATTTCATGCTGGGCGCGAGATTCCGCACCGAAAAGGTTTCTCCAGAGATCGAGGGTCAGCTCGATTTTTGGGGACCCATAGTAGTACACCGGAGGACTCGATCCACCGGTACCGAATACGAGTCCTTCGTAACCGTTTTGGGTAAGATTGTACGAGAGCCGTCCGCGGAGACCCCAAGGGGTCATTTCGGATATTCCGGCGTCGAAGGTATTATTCACGAACTCGTTGTAAGTCAGGAAAGCGCTCTGGCGCTTATCGTGAATCCATTGAGCGGTCGCATCGAATATGGGAGAGTAGAGGAGACGGGCTTCGGAGAGACGAAGTCCGGCGCCTTCAGACGCCGATTTCGCGGCTTGTACGGTTTGGCTGCCGGTCTCGACTTGGCCGAGGTACTGATCGAGCGAGAGGCCGGGGCCGGAGGATTCTGCGGCGGTCGCGAGACCCGAGCCGAAGACGGCAGCGAAGAGAAAGGTCACGAACGGGTACGCAGAGGACGAAGCGGACTTAGAAATCATACGAGAGACCCTTCCATTGCCATACGGACCGCGCTCTTCACGATGCGGTCCCGAAAATCAGAATCTTTGAGAGAAATGCCGGTTAATTTTTCACGCATCGGCTCGGTACGAACGACATGAACTAGTCCGCCGAGAAAGAGAATCGCTCGATCGTCGACATTGATATCTTTCGCGAGAATATTCCGCGTTTGAGCCGTTTTGAAAAAGTTCGTAATGACGGTGAAAACTTTCATGAAGACATTCCGGTAGACGTCGTCGGTCAGCGGGTTATTCGCGCCACAATCCCGGTGCATGATCTGGTTGATCTCCGGTTCCCGCATATTGTATTCGTAAAATTCTTCGACCATGAGGGTGAGGCGAACCCGCATGTCCTCGAGACTCTCCGGGCCCTTCAGAAATTTTTCAGTGGAGACCAGGCGACTCTGCGCGAATTGCTCGATGCACGTGCGGAAGAGATTTTCCTTTCCGTCGAAATGATAGGAAACGAGGCTGACGTTTACGCCCGCCGATTCGGCGATGTCCTTTACGGTCGCGCCGTCGAATCCTTTCGCTGCGAAAACTTCCTTCGCGGCCTTCAGAAGGGCGTCCTTCGTGGAGAGGTGATCGTGAATCGTCATCGGGTCAGTATAAAAGCATTTTTATGAGTTTCAAACGCCCATTTGAAAAAAGTTGTGCGCCGTTTAATAATTCAGGTTAGGTATTTGAATCGGGAGATTGAGCTAACTATCTGAAAAATAAATAGAATATCGGATTTAAAAACTTCTACGCGAATACGGGCTAGTGAACGGAATCAATCACGCTTAGGCTGCACTCTGAACTGAAACTCGAAAACCGGCGGCCGCCCACTCCGGCGCCGAACAAGGAACGGATCTCTATGCGTAAGACTTCATCGTATTTTGGAAAAATTTCGGCGCTCGTTCTGGTCGCCGGCCTCGCTTCGCTGAGCGCGTTCGCCGCGAAAGGCAAGAAAGCCACTCAGGCCGCGCCAGCTGCGGAAATGAAAGTGGCCTTCGATCCGGCCACCTCCATCATCAAGTGGCACGGCAAAAAAGTCACTGGAAAGCACGATGGCGAAATCAAGATCACTGAAGGCAGCCTCTCGATGGCGGGCGAAGAGCTCAAGGGCGGCGAGTTCACGATCGACATGGGTTCGATCACCGACACCGACTTGACCGACGCTGCATACAACAAGAAGCTCATCACCCACTTGAAGTCGGATGACTTCTTCAACGTCGAAAAGTTTCCCACCGCCGTTCTGAAGATCAAGAACGCGAAGTCCGTTCACGGCTTTACCGGGCCGACGTACGAAGTTACTGCTGACCTCACGATCAAGGGTAAGACGAACGAAGTGAAGTTCCCAGCCATGATCAAGACGAAGGACGGCAAGACGACTGCGACCGCTAACATCACGATCGACCGAACCAAGTGGGACATTAAGTATGGATCTGGCAAGTTTTTCACCGGCCTCGGCGACAAAGTAATCTACGACGAGTTCAACCTCGATATCGCTCTGGCGTCCGCCGCAGTATCCGCCGCGAAATAAGCCTCGGGTCATTCATTAAAAAAAGGCCCTGGAGAGAGATCTCTGGGGCCTTTTTCATTCAGGCGGCGCTGGGCACGAACCTACGGGCGGTTACTAAAAAGCGAAGCTGCGGATTGCGCCATCTTCTTCTTTTGCGGGAGCTTTATTCCGGCGACGAGTGGTGCCCGTTGCGTCTTGTTCCATGTCTTCGGCTTTTTGGAACTGGATGCGGGGTGATTCTGAAGCTGGACGTGGATAGGCCTTCGCCGGAGCGCCGGCAGCTTCGGGAGCCGCATCGTCGTCTTGGGCGAGTGCCGGGTGGTAGTCCGGATAGAGCTGTGTCGGCGGCGTAGCGAGCGCGAATTCCTTCGCGCCGGCGATCAGGTGGCCCGAAACGATGATCTTGTCATAGTCGTCCGCAGTCTCGTCACGGAACGCGTGAAAGAGGTCGGGCATATTAATCGAGAGCACTGCGCGGCGAATGAGGGTGTAGGGGACGTTGGTGAATCCGTACTCGATCACCATCACGGCATTCTTCGAAGTTTTCGATTCGTGATCAACCTTCATGGCGAGCGAGCGCAGGGATCCCTTCGGGTAAACGTGGATCTCGAGATTTCCTTCCCACTCGATCACGTCGACTTTTTTGGCGGTCGCGCCATGTCCGTCGAGGCGGTCGAAATCTTTCGGCTCCTGCACTCGCCCGGCCTGGGCCTTCGCCGAGACGCCCTTAGGGGCGGCTTCCGTCGCCGGGGAGGCGAGAAGGAGGGTGAGGGCGAAAAAGAGGATAGAAGTGGCGTGGCGGCGCATAAACAAGGCTCCTTATTAGGTCTTATCGGTCGAATTTTACACTTTCCGGATGCGTCGAAGTCGACACTCCGCTAGGCTCGCGGGATGGCTGAAAAATTCGCGTTTTCGATGCACCGGGTGAATAAAATTTATCCGCCGAATAAACAGGTTTTGCGGGATATCTCGCTGTCCTATTATTACGGCGCGAAGATCGGGATTCTGGGCTTAAACGGCGCCGGTAAGTCGACGCTCCTGAAAATTATGGCTGGCGAAGAAAAAAATTTCGCGGGCGAAGCTAAGGCAAGCGACGGAATCACCGTCGGTTACCTGAAGCAG